>JANNMQ010000685.1:0-12383 GCA_031398045.1 Rubrivivax sp. | reverse complement strand
GCGATGAAGAGTTTCACGAACATCAAGACCTATTCACTGCCTTGGCTGTGAGCTTGGGGCCAACAAGCGCCATCATCGGTCGGTGATACACCTACTTAATCTTTTGGCCGCGATTGCCCTGCTGGTGTGGGGCACACACATCGTGCGCACCGGCGTGCTGCGGGTGTTTGGTGAAAACCTGCGCCAGGTGTTGGCGCACAGTTTTGGCAACCGGTTCCGCGCCGCGGCGGCCGGCCTGGGCGTCACCAGCCTGGTGCAGAGCAGCACCGCCACCTGCTTGATCGTGGCTTCTTTTGTCGGCTCGGGGCTGGTGGGCACAGGCGCCGCACTGGCCGTGATGCTGGGCGCCGACGTGGGCACGGCGCTGATGGCGGTGGTGTTCTCTTTTGACTTGTCGTGGCTGAGCCCGCTGCTGATCTTCATCGGTGTGGTGATGTTCATCAGCCGCCAGAACACCGGCGTCGGCCGCGTGGGCCGTGTGTTGGTGGGGCTGGGGCTCATCACGCTGGCGTTGCAGCTGATCGTCGACGCCACAAAGCCGCTGACTGCCGCACCGGCTGTGCGCGCGTTGCTGGTGGCGCTGCCCAATGAAGTGCTGCTGGACATGGTGGTGGGCGCGGCGCTGGCTGTCGTGTCTTACAGCAGCCTGGCCATTGTGCTGCTGACCGCTGCGCTGGCCTCACAAGGCATGCTGCCAGCCACCGTGGCGCTGGGCCTGGTGCTGGGCGCCAATGTGGGCAGCGGCGTGCTGGCGATGCTGGTCACCTCCGGCGGCAAACCCGAGCTGCGGCGGCTGCCGCTGGGCAACTTCATTTTCAAGGTGGCGGGTGCGTTGCTGGTAATGCCTTTTCTGCCGCTGCTGCATGCCGAACTGCAGCAGTGGGTGGGCGAGGTACACCAGCAGGTGGTGGTCTTCCACCTGCTGTTCAACACCGCACTGGCGCTGCTGTTTATCGGCCTCACGGGCCCCATGGCGCGGCTGGTGGGACACTTGCTGCCGCAGCCGCCACCCAGCCCCAGCGACCGGCCCCGCCACCTGGACCCGGTGGCGCTGGCCACGCCGTCATTGGCCATCAGCTGCGCCGCGCGTGAGGCGTTGCACCAGGCCGACGTGGTGGAAACCATGCTGCGCGGCGTGCTGCCGGTGATGCGCAACAACGACCTGGCGCGGGCCGAACGCTTGCGCAAGATGGACGACACGGTGGACGAGCTGTACTCGGCCATCAAGTTTTACCTGACGCAGATTTCGCGCGAAGCCTTGAGTGAACGTGAAGGCCGGCGCTGGGCCGATATCGTTAGCTTCACCATCAACATGGAACAGATCGGCGACAGCATCGAACGGGTGCTGCAAGACCTGGAAGACAAAAAGATCCGCAAGGGCCGCAGCTTCAGCGACGCCGGCATGGCCGAGATCTGCCACCTTCATGAAAGACTCTTGAGCAACCTGCGCCTGGGCATGAGTGTGTTTCTGGACGGCCATGTGCGCGATGCACAGAAGCTGCTGGAAGAAAAAGCACGCTTTCGCGAACTGGAACATGAATACGCGGCCACGCACATTGCGCGCCTGCAGGACAACACCGCGCAGAGCATCGAAACCAGCTCGCTGCACCTGGACCTGATCAGCGAGCTGAAGCGCATCAATTCGCACATCTGCAGCATCGCTTACCCGATACTGGAATCGGCCGGTGCACTGTCCGCCACGCGCATACGGCAAAGCCAGCTGGGCGGACTGGAAGAGCACGGTCGCTAGTTCACAGCACGTCGCACCCCATGCTGAGCCTGCATGACATCGAAGCGCTGTTCAACTGCCGTGGCCATGAACAGTACGCCGGCGAGCCGGTGACGCAGCTGGAACATGCGCTGCAGACTGCAGCGCTGGCCGAAGCCGCCGGCAGCGGTGACGAACTGGTCACGGCCTGCCTGTTGCATGACCTGGGCCACCTGCTGCACGAGCTGGGTTCCGGCGACCGCAGCCCCACGCTGCGCGGCCTGGATGATGTGCACCAGTACGCCGCGTTGCCGTTCCTGCGCGGCTTGTTTGGTGACCGTGTGCTGGGCGCCATACAGCTGCATGTGGACGCCAAGCGTTACCTGTGCGCTGCGGTGCCTGGTTATGAAGCTGCTTTGTCAGCCGACAGCCAGCGCAGCCTGAAGCTGCAGGGCGGTGTGTTTGATGCGACGCAGGCAGCGGCCTTCATTGCCGGGCCCGGCGCGACCGACGCTGTTCAGCTGCGCCAGTGGGATGACCGGGCCAAGGTGGCAGGGGGCGTTACGCCGCCGCTGGCGCATTTCATCGAACGCGCACGCCGTTGCAAGATTCACTGAGCCTTGCCGGGCTGCCCGGCACCAGCCTAACCTGGCCCATCGTGTGGGCCGTGCTGTGCGGCGCCGCTCTGCACGCCGGCTGGAACGCGCTGGTCAAGTCGGCTGGCGACAAAACGGTGGACACCGCGCTGGTGCATTTTCTGGGCGCCGTGGTGGCGTTGCCGCTGCTGCTGTGGGTGGGCCTGCCCCGCATGGACGCGGCGCCCTACATCGCCGCGTCACTGGTCATCCACATCGGCTACTACATTGCACTGGCCGGTGCCTACGAACATGGCGAACTCGGCATGACCTACCCCATCATGCGCGGCTTTGCACCGTTGCTGGTGGCGCTGGGCAGCGGCACGCTGCTGGGTGAAGCGCCCACCACAGCGGCCTGGCTGGGCACCGTGGCCATCACCGTGGGCGTGGCCATGGTCGGGTTGGCACACCCGGGGCAAGCCCTGCACCACCGCAAGGCGCTGGCTTTTGCATGTGCCAACGCCGCCATCATCGCCTGCTACACCTTTGTGGACGGCCTGGGTGTGCGCGCCGAAGTGGCGGCCGGCGGCAGCGCACTGCGTTACGTGATGCTGCTGTTTGTGTTGGACGGCCTGCCCTACCCACTGTTGGTGTGGCTGCGCCGCACGCCGGCGCAGCGCCAACAGATCGTGACCTACGCACGCACACGCTGGCCGGTGGCGGCAATGGGCGGTGCCGCATCGATAGGCAGTTATGCCATTGCTTTGTGGGCGATGACAAAAGCGCCAGTGGCCAGCGTGGCCGCGCTGCGCGAAACCAGCGTGCTGTTTGCCGCGTTGCTGGGCACCTGGCTGCTGAAAGAGAAGTTCGGCTGGCAACGCGCGCTGGGCACGCTGATGGTGGTGCTGGGGGTAGTGAGCCTGCGGCTGGCCTGAAAGCACAATGGCAGCCCAACCAGCCAGCGGCCACGCCCCATGAACAACCACACCGTTCTTGTCTCAGGAGGCAGCGGCTACATCGCCGGCTTCCTGATCCGTCAACTGGTGGCCGAGGGCTGGATGGTGCACACCACCGTGCGCAGCCTGGCCAAGGAAGCGGCGGTGCGCGAGCTGCTGGCGGTAGACAACAGCCGCGTCAAATTCTTCGCCGCCGACCTGAACGCCGACTTCGGCTGGGCCGAGGCGATGGCCGGTTGCAGCCATGTGGCGCATGTGGCTTCGCCGTTGCCGATGGGTGTGCCCAAGAACGCCGATGAGCTGATCGTGCCGGCGCGGGACGGCGCGCTGCGCGCGTTGCGTGCTGCCAAGGCCGCCGGCGTCAAACGCTTCGTGAAGACGTCGTCGGTGGCGGCCATTTCCTACGGCCGCGGCCGCGGCGTGCACCACTTCACCGAAGCCGACTGGACCGATCTTTCGCAACCGGGCTTGACGCCCTATATCCAGAGCAAGACGGTGGCCGAGCGCGCCGCGCGCGACTGGGTGGCCAAGGAGGGCGGCACGCTGGAGTTCTGCAGCATCTGCCCCTCGGTAGTGCTGGGGCCGGTGTGGAGCCGCGACTATTCGGCATCGTTGGTGATCGTGAAGAAGCTGCTCGACGGCAGCCTGGGCGCCACGCCCGACATCGGGTTCGGCGTCGTGGACGTGCGTGATGTGGCCGACCTGCACGTGCGCGCGTTGAAGGCGCCGAACATGGCTGGTGAACGCTTCATCGCCTCTGGCCGCTTCATGAAACTGCGCGAGGTGGCCGACGTGTTGCGTGCTGAACTGGGCCCGCAGGCGGCCAAGGTCACTACACGCAATGTGCCCGACTGGATGGTGCGCTTGGCGGCGCTGTTCAACCCGCTGGCCAAAGCCGTGGTGGGCGAGCTGGGCAGTGTGCGCAACCAGTCACCGGCGCACGCCAAGGCCGTGCTCGGTTGGGCCACAAGGCCGGTGGAGCAGAGCATCGTGGACAGCGCGCGCAGCCTGCTGCAGCTGGGCATCGTCAAGGTCTAGGTCTGCAGCACTCAAGGAGACCGCACCATGGCGCTGCCCGCGACCCTGCCCCAACAGGCCCGCATTGTCATCGTCGGCGGCGGCATCGCCGGCTGCTCCACCGCCTACCACCTGGCGCTGGCAGGTGAACGTGACGTGCTGCTGCTGGAACAAGGCCGGCTGACCTGTGGCACCACCTGGCATGCTGCCGGGCTGGTGGGCCAGATGCGGCCCAACCGCAACATGACGCGCATGAGCAAGTACGGCATCGAGCTGTACAGCACGTTGGAAGCCGAGACCGGCCTGGCCACCGGCTGGAAGGCCTGCGGCAGCGTCAACGTGGCGCGAACGCCCGAACGCTGGCAGGTGTTCAAAAGGCAGGCCGCATTGGCGCGCAGTTTTGGTGTCGAGGTGCAACTGATCACGCCGCAAGAAGCCGGCGACCTTTACCCGGTGATGCGCACTGATGACTTGCAAGGCGCGATCTGGATACCCGGCGACGGCAAGGCCAACCCGGCCGACCTGTGCATGAGCCTGGCCAAGGGCGCGCGCAACCGCGGTGTGCGTATGGCCGAAGGCGTGGAAGTGACCGGCGTCATCACCGAGCAGGGCCGCGTCACTGGTGTGCGCACGGCCCAAGGCGATGTGCGCTGCGAGATCATCATCAACTGCGCAGGCCAATGGGCGCGGCAGTTTGGCGCGCTGGCCGGCGTGAACGTGCCGCTGTACCCGGCGGAACACTTCTACATCGTTACCGACAGGATTGCTGGCGTGCACCCGATGCTGCCGGTGATGCGCGACCCCGACGGCTGCATCTACTACAAGGAAGAAGTGGGCGGCCTGCTGATGGGCGGCTTTGAACCGGTGGCCAAACCCTGGCGCGTGGACCCCATTCCCAGCACCTTCCAGTTTCAGTTGCTGGACGAGGACTGGGACCAGTTCGAGCCGCTGATGAAAAACGCCATCCACCGCACGCCCTGCCTGGAAACGGCGCCAGTGAAGATGCTGCTGAACGGCCCCGAAAGCTTCACGCCCGATGGCAATTTCATCCTGGGCGAGGCGCCCGAGCTGCGCAACTACTTTGTCTGCGCTGGCTTCAACAGCGCCGGCATTGCCAACAGCGGTGGTGCCGGCCAGCTGATGGCGCACTGGGTGATCCACGGCGAAGCGCCCAGCGACTTGTGGGACGTGGACATCCGCCGCTTTGCGCCTTTCACGGCCAACCGCAAAGCGCTGGCCGAACGCACTGGGGAAACGCTGGGCCTGCACTATGCGATGCGCTGGCCGCGGCAGGAATTGCAGACCGGCCGGCCACTGCGCACCAGCCCGCTGCACGACCTGCTGGTGCAACAAGGCGCCGAATGCGGCAGCAAAAACGGCTGGGAACGTGCCAACTACTTTCGCCCGCTTGTGGAGCCGCGCCCCGAACCGGGTCTGGGCAAACCCGGTTGGCTGCCGTGGGTGCTGGAAGAGCAGCGTGCCACGCGCGAAGCGGTGGCGTTGTACGACCAGACCAGCTTCGGCAAGCTGTTGCTGCAGGGCCGTGACGCGCTGGTGGTGCTGCAACGCCTGTGCGCCAATCAGATGGATGTTCCGGCAGGCCGCATGGTCTACACGCCGATGTTGAACGACCGCGGCGGTTTTGAGACCGACCTGACGGTGATGCGGCTGCCGCCCGAGCGCCACAACCACCGCTTTCTGCTCGTCACCGGCTCGGCGCAGCCGGTGCGCGACGCCGACTGGATCAGCCGCCACATCACCGAACACGAACACGCGGTACTCACCGATGTCAGCGCGCTGTGGAGCGTGTTGTCGGTGATGGGCCCGCGCGCGTGCGATCTGTTGGCGCGCGTGAGCCCTGACGACCTGTCGCCGGCAGGGCTGAAATTTGCTCACACCAAGGACATCGACCTGGGCCATGCACGTGTGCGCGCTGCCCGCATGGCCTATGTGGGCGGGCCGGGCTACGAGCTGGTGGTGCCGGTGGAAATGGCACGCCACGTCTACGGGGCGCTGACCGAGGCCGGCGCCGGGCTGGGTTTGAAACACGCCGGCTACTACGCGCTGGATGCACTGCGCATCGAAGCCGGCCGCCGCGCCTGGGGTGCTGAACTGGGGCCCGACGAAACACCGTTCGAGGCCGGCCTGATGGTGGGTGTGCGGCTGGACAAGCCGCAAGCTTTCATCGGCCGCGACGCACTGCGGCGTGTGCACGGCCAGCCGCTGCGCAAGAAGCTGCTGGTTTTCGTTTTCGACGACCCCGCCGTTTACGCCTGGGGCGGCGAGGCCGTCACCATCCACGGCCAGACGGTGGGTGAACTCAGCTCGGCGGGCTGGGGATACAAGGCCGGTGCTTGCATGGCGCTGGGTTACGTGCGCGGCAGCGCGGCGCAGGCGGTGCACAGCGGCACCCCGGTGCAGATTGATGTGTGGGGCACGGCCACAGGCGCGCGCGCCTGGGACCGCTGGGTGGGTTGAGCGACGGCCGGCGCAACGGGCCTACCGCAGCCTACGCAGCCTGTGGGCGTTACTTCGGCGCGCTGGCGGGCTGCGCAGACGCTGCCGCCGCTGCCGCACCGGCGCCAGCGCGGCCCAGCCGGGCCAGTTCGTCTTCGGTCAGGATCTCAAACACCTTGACGACTTTTTCCACACCCGGCACGGCACGCGCTACTTCCGCGCCGCGGTTGGCTTCGCGCTCGGTGACGCGGCCCATCAGGTAAACCACACCGCGCTCCACCACCACCTTGTAGGCATTGGACTGCAGATCCTTGGCGTCGATCAACGAGGCCTTCACCCTGGTGGACAACAGTGCGTCGCCCGAACGGGCGCCGATGTTGCTGTTGTTGGCTACTGTGAGGTCGTTGACGACACTGCGCACGTTTTCAACCTTCATCACCGCCGCTTCGACGGCCTGCTTTTCACGCGTGGCGGGCACCTCGCCAGTGATCAACACCAGGCGGTTGTAGCTGGTGATGGACACCTGGCCCAGCGTGGCCAGTTCACGCACTCGGGCCGCGGCGCGCAGTTCGATGGCTTCGTCTTCCAGCTGTATGCCGGTGGTGCGGCGGTCGGTGGCCACCAGACCCGTACCGATGACCACACCGCCGATCAACAGCGGTGCGCAGGCTTGCAGCGCAGCGGCCGCAGCCAGCACCAGGGGCAAGCCGAGCGCCCAGGCCCAGGGCCGGCGCGAGCCATCAGCAGGCTGATGGGGCGGACGGGGCGCACGGGGCGCACGGGGCTGCGGGCCATGTGGGCGCAAAGTTTCCCTGTGCGGCCTGGTTTCAGTCATGACGACTCCTCATCACCCAACAACAAAAAATCCACGGCGTCGCACAGGCAGTGCAACACCAGCAATTGCAATTCAGCCACGCGGCTGCTCTGTTCGTGGGGCACGGCCACCAGCACGTCAGACTCGGCCAGCAGTTCGCTGAACGCTGAAGCGCCGCGGCCGGCCAGCACCACGATGGTCATGTCCTTGCCCTGCGCGGCCGAGATCAGGCGCGCGCTGTGGCCTTCGCCGTCGTCGATGTACAGCAGCACATCACCGGGCAAACCCAAGGCCTGCACGTCTTGCTCGGCGTGCGCAGGGTGACTGCCCAGCGCCATGGCCGCCAACGGCGGGCGCTGGCGGTGGAAGCCCCCCGCAAACAGGCGCGAAAAGTGCGGTGCCAGTGCAGCGCCGGCACCACTGCCGGCCACCATCACCTTGCCACCACCGGTGACCGCCGCCTGCAGGGCCCCCGCGGCCTCGGCAATGGGCCGCGCCAGCACCTGCGCACACCCGTACAGGAGGTCGGCACTCTCGAAGAATTGTTGCTGTATGCGCTGGTCCAACATGTTCGGCGCATCATATGACAGGGTCTGCAGCGGCCCAGTCCGGCGCCAGGGTGACGTAGAGATAGAACGGCAGCCACTTTGACCTTTCTGGCCAGGTTGCCTTGCCTTGGTTGCTCAGGTTGCCTGCCTGTCGAGACGAGCGTCCGGCAGAGCGCTGCGGCAGCCGAGTTCGACGTCACTTCGCCGACGTTCAAGGCCACATCCTGAGGTCTGGCTGTGTGCGCGGGCTTGCCGCGATCGGGTCCTGATCCAAAGAGCCGCATACGCACACCTGATTCATAACACGGGCTGCGGCTCTTGTCGGGCTATGCGCCTGATGGTCAGGGCAATGTCTTCGGGCGACAGCACGAAGTCGACGCATCCGGTCGCGATGGCGCTTTCGGGCATGTCGGGTTGCTTGGCCGTGTCGAGCTTCTGCGCGATGGTGATGCCGCCCACCTGCCGGATGCCACACAACGCCGCCGCGCCGTCGCCGTCGTAACCCGACACGATGACGGCAATCAGCTTGCCGTCCCAATGCGCGATCAGCGAGCGCAGGAAGACCGTGATGACATCGGGCCAGCCCCGTGGCTTGGAGATCGGCCTGAGCTGGAATTCGCCGCCCTCGACATGCAGGTCGCGGTTCTCCGGAATGATGAACACCCGGTTGGGTTCAATCAGCAACCGGTCGCTGATCAGTTCCACGGGCATTCCCGTGTAGGGCGGCAGGATGGTGTGCAGCTGCGTGGGAAAGCGGGTGATGTGGTTGACGATGACGACCGCTACGCCCAGATCAACAGGCAGGCATTTGAGCAGCCTGACGTAGGCGTCCAGTCCGCCGGCCGAGCCGCCCACACAGACCACTGGGAAGTCGCGGCGCATAACGCGGCGGGTGCTCGGCAAACCGCTGCCGTCGTCAGGCAGGCGAGGTCCTTGCAGTGCGGGGTACAGCCTGTTGCTGTGATGTTGGGGGTCTTTCAAAGTCACTCTCCCGAAGAGCCGCCGCCGGCGTTGTCACGCCCGCCATGACAGGTACAACGCCCGCAGTCATCGCCATCAAGTTTCATCGTGCGCCTGGCGCACGTCCGTGCGGTGTCAGACAGACCGCTGCAAACCAGTGTCGCCGAGGCAAACCAGGCTTGATCATCGATTCTTGCCCTCGGACTCAAGGCGATATCGAGCAGCAAGTTGCGGCCGCCCGCAGACAGCGTGGCATCGCTTTATTCGTCCAGGGCAAGGGCTGCAGACAGCCGCTTTGCCAAGGCGGCCTGTACCATCAGTTCGCCGAACCACACACGGTAGCCGGCATCGCTGGGATGCAGGCCGTCTGCAGCGTTCAGTTCCGGCTGCTGCACAAACGGGTCGTCGATGGCCTCGCGGAACAGATCCACGAACACGGCGCCATGGCGCGACGCTGCGTCGACTGCGAAGGTGTGCAGTCGGCGCGAGCGCCACGTCATCAGCCAGGACAGGGGCGCAAGGAAAAACGGGGCGTTGCCGACATTGCCCGATGGCATCAGCACCACCAGTTCGGCCCGTTGACGCGCACGGCGCGCCACGCGTTCGACATCGCCTTGCAGGGCCTGCAGTCCGCGCAGGCGGACCACGTCGTTGCCGCCAGCCATCACCAGCACCATGTCGAAGGGCTCAGGGCCTTCCAGTTGCGCCAGCACGGCAGCCAACTTGGCACCGTCGCGTGCCCGGTTGACGATCTGCAGCCGCGGAAAGGCCTGCCCGAGGAGCCCTGCCACGCTGGCGTGTGGGGCGGTGGCGCCGGTGCCCACGGCCGTGCTGTCACCGACGATGAGCAGCCGCAGTGAAGGCTGGACGGGAGTGCTCTGCAGGGGTCTGCTGAGCCGCACCAGTTCGGCTGATTCGTGCAGTCGCCACGCGGTCCTGGCGCCCACCGCTACGACCAGCGCAATAGCGCTCCATGACAGCGCTTGCAATGCCAGCCTGCGCGCTTTGTCAACCATGGTGGTGGGGCGAAGGCAGGTCACCCCGGTCGAACAGCGAATCTTTGCCGTGGCCCGCCCAACGTGCGTGGTGTGTGGTCATCGGACTGGCTGATGAGGGCTCACTTCGTGCGTGGCCACTTGACTTGGTGGCCTGGTTCAGTGCGTGGTTCGGGCCTGCTTGTCGACCTGCTCGAGAGCGTCAGTGTGCAACCCGCGCCGGCCACACCTCTGTGCGTTGCCGTACGCAACGGTGGCGAGGTCGGGGCGACGACTCGAGTGGTCCGCAGCTGCCTGCGTGCTGAAAGGTCAGCGCCCGGGCAGCCTGGCGACCGGTGGGCCAATGGGCCAAGGGGCCGAGCCGCAGGCTGCGTCATCGGGCCTGCACGCCGCACAGCCTTCCAAACTGGGATGGATGCCGTCCGCCGCCATGCCCGCCGTGGCCGTCGATTCAGGATGCCCGTGCATGGTGCGCCCCCACCTGGTCGATCAGCAGTCCGGCCAGGCAGTGGTTCATGTGCTTTGCCCAGTGGCCCGTGAACCAGCGCAGTGGCTGCGGCACCCGAGTCGCCAGCCACCAGCACCCAGGGCAGCGAACCGTGGCCGTCGATTCCGGCCCGGCGGCTCCGGCATGTGCGGAGTGACGCGGCGCACATGCCGGGCCTGGAGCCCAAGCAGCGGCAACAGCAGCCCCAGCCGTGACAGGCGCTGCCAACGGTCAGCCATCAGCGATTGATCTGGCGCCCCCGCGCAAGGCCGAGCCTGGACTCAAACAGTCCTGTGGACTGTTTGTGCCTGGCGATGGCCACGGCCTCCGTGCCGTGGCGCAAACCACAGCGATGCCCAGAGGCATCGCGAGGACTTGCAACGGGGCGCCCTGGTATGCCAGGTCGATCGAATGCAGCAAGACTTGTGCTGCTAGACACTGGTACTGCGTTTCACCCAAACATTGACATGAAATCGCGTCTTCGTTCGCCATGCGTCGTTGCAAATCCGTGCGATGCCACGAAGCATCGCTGTGGTTTGCGCCTAGCCTGACGAACGAATCCATCGATTTCATTCTGTCAACGTTTTGGTGAAACGCAGTACTAGTGCGCAAGGATCTTCGACAGGAAGTCGCGTGTGCGGTCGGTGCGCGGGTTGTTGAAGAACTCTTGGGGGGTGTTTTCTTCGACGATCTGCCCCTGGTCCATGAAGATCACGCGGTCGGCCACTGACTTGGCAAAACCCATCTCGTGCGTCACGCACAACATCGTGATGCCCTGCCCGGCGAGTTCGATCATGACGTCGAGCACCTCGTTGATCATCTCGGGGTCGAGCGCCGAGGTGGGCTCGTCGAAGAGCATGATCTTTGGCGTCAGGCACAACGCGCGCGCAATGGCCACACGCTGCTGCTGGCCGCCCGACAGCTGCAGCGGGTACTTCAAGGCCTGCTCGGCAATCTGCACGCGGCGCAGCTGCAGCATGGCGCGCTCTTCGGCTTCTTTCTTCGGCACCTTGCCCACCCACATCGGCGCCAGCGTCAGGTTGTCCAGCACCGTGAGGTGCGGAAACAGGTTGAACTGCTGGAACACCATGCCCACCTGGCGGCGGATGGCTTCGATGGCCTTGACGTCGTCGCTGAGCTCGACGCCGTCCACCACCAGGCGGCCCTGCTGGTGTTCTTCCAGCCGGTTGATGCAGCGGATGAGCGTGCTCTTGCCCGAGCCCGAAGGCCCACAGATGACGATGCGCTCACCCTTGGCGACGCGCAGGTTGATGTCGCGCAGCACGTGGAAGTCGCCGTACCACTTGTTGACGCCGTCGAACTCGATCAGCGGGGCGGCCCCGGGGGCAGCAGCGGGGGCAGCAATGGGAGCAGGGGCTTGCGCGGTCATGTGCGGCGGGTTCCGGTGTTCAGGTGCTGTTCCAGCCACTGGCTGTAGCGGCTCATGGCAAAACAGGCCACGAAATAGATGCCGGCCACAAAGAGCTGGCCTTCGCGGCGTGTTCTGCTGCATCAGCCAGGCGGCGAGGAGGCCGCCGCTCACGACCCACAGGCAGCAGCAGACGTTGCCGCCCTTGATGTAGGGCAGCGACGAGAGGATGCCGATGAACAGGCCGCCCATCAGGGCGGGCAGCATCTTGGGTGCGGACATCAGATACCTGGACGAACCGGGGTGACCGCTAGTCGTAGTACTCGCGGCCGAGGTGCGTGATCAGCTCCTCGCCCTTGAGGTAGCGGAGCGTGTTCTTCAGCTTCATCAGCTGGATGAACAGATCGTGCTCCGGGTACAGGCCTTCCTGCGTCATCGGGCTCTTCCAGTAGAAGGAGAGCCACTCCTGCACGCCGCCCATGCCCGCGCGCGCCGCG
>JANNMQ010000673.1:0-5321 GCA_031398045.1 Rubrivivax sp. | reverse complement strand
GCTGTCCGATGCGGCGCAGGCGCACCGCCTGGGCGAAAGCGGCCAAGCGCGCGGCAAGATGATTCTTCATGTCGGTGCACCACACGCCTGAGCGAGACAACACGACCGATTCATTGCACGCCAACGCAAAGTCGAAAGCCTTGCCCCAAGCCCGACGACTGCTTTCGGGTTCGGGGCGCATGGACTGATCCTGCCGCGGTCGGAATTGCCACCCAGGACGCTGATTTCGATGGCCATGTCTGTGCGGTAGAGCTTGGTTGCCGACGAGGACTGGGCATTGACGTTGTTGGCCGCTTAGCGGGCTGTGGTGACACAGTTGACAAGCGCTGACCCATTCGGCCGTCGAAGGTCTTGTGGGCCTTGTGGGCCTTAAGCTGTTTCAGACCAGCATCAAAACCCGCTGGCAGGCGACGGTGTTTCGCCCCCTCCCTCCCGCGCCATTGAACCGGCCTGCCAGCGGTGATGTAGTGTCAGAGGAAGTGTCAGAGCGCCCCGGGAAATCACGTAGCGCGCCTCAGTTCACTTCCGCTAAAGTTGCATACGTATGCAGCTTGTTTTTCGCTTGTGTCCTCAACACAGAACGCTGGAGTCCATGTGATCAGGTACCTGAAGCGCGGCAAAGACGCTGCCGCGGTGGCTGCGGCCGATGCCAAGGTCCGCAGCAAGGTCGAATCCATCCTGGCCGACATCACTGCACGCGGCGACGACGCGGTGCGTGAGTACTCGCGCAAGTTCGACCAGTGGGACCCGGCCAGCTTTATGCTGTCGCATGCCGACGTCGAGTCCGCCGTGAAGAGGCTATCGCTGCGGGAAGTGGAAGACATCCACTTTGCGCAGAAGCAGATTCGCAACCGTGCACAGATCCAGCGCGAGAGCATGAAGGACGTCGAGGTCGAGACGATGCCCGGCGTGGTGCTGGGGCACAAATACATTCCGGTCAATGCCGTCGGTTGTTACATCCCTGGTGGCAAGTACCCGCTAATTGCATCGGCCCCTATGAGTGTGCTAACAGCCAAGGTGGCCGGTGTGCCGCGGGTGGTGTCTCTGGGCCCACGCACCAACGTCAGTTTTGGCGACAAGGTCATCGGCACCAACCACACCTTGCCCACCAACAAGAATGCGCGCTCCACCGGCGGGCTGTGGGTGGGCAAGTTCCTGAAGGCCTGCACCTACCAGCGGGTGCTGACCGATGAAGCCAGCGCGATGGTGGGTGCGGTCTGTTCGCGGCTGTGCCCCATGGAAAACTTTGCCGGCCATGGCGAGCAGGCCAACCAGCGTGTGCGCCGCTATGGCCACCGCGATGTGCACTGGTATGCACCCGTCGCCGGGTGAGCCGGCGGCGCTGACCCCGACCCCTGTCAAACCACCTGCCCGGAGCATTGTTTGATCTCGCCCACCGACCTGGCTGCACGCTTCATACCTTTTTCAAGCCTGCGCTCCAGCACCGAGGCTTTCATCGACTACTGCCTGCCCGAGTGCAAGCCCAAGCTCAACTACGCGCTGGTGGGGCCTGGTGTTTCGCAGAATCCAAATCAGCCTGTGAACCTGCGCGAGCCGCATGGCTTCCAGGTGGGTGGGGTGTCCATGCCCAACGGCAAGGTCAACCCCGCGCACATGCACTTCACCTGCGAGGTGTTCATCTGCACCAAGGGCGACTGGCGCATCCAGTGGGGCTTCAACCCCAACGCCAGCCACGCCGACATCGGCGACTGCGACATCGTCTCGGTGCCGACCTGGGTTTACCGCGGTTTTACCAACGTGGGTGCTGACGACGGTTTCATGTTCACCGCGCTGGGTGGCGACCACACCGGCGGCGTGCTCTGGGGCCCCACCACCGTCGCAGCGGCGCAGCAGCAGGGGGTGTTCCTCACCAGCGACTACCGCATGGTCGACACCACCCGTGGCCAGGTGCGGCCGGCCGATGCCGAACTGTTTCAGCCCATGACGCCGGCCGAGATCGCTGCGCTGCGCGTTTGGCCACCCGAGGAGATGCAATGCCGCATCGTGCGCTTTGCCAATCTGCGCTGGTCCAGCCATGGTCTGCTGGACAGCAGCTTGGCCGCTTGCGGCGCCCAAATAGCCGCGGTGGTGGGCCTGGGCATGACCGAGGACCGCAACCTGCAGGCCCCGGTGGGCAACGCGCATGGTGTGTCGATCGAGTGGCTGCGCATCCCCGCAGGCGGCGGTGTGTCGCGACATCGGCTGCAGGAAAAGCAGGTGTTGATCACCCGGCGAGGCAGCGTGTCCCTGGTGGTCGACACCACCGAAGGCCCGGTGGCCACCACGCTCACGGGCACCGACGCAGGTTGGGACAGTTTCGCCGTGCCGGCGGGCGAATGGCGCTGCCTGCGCAACGTGGGCGAAGGTGAAGCGCTGCTGGTGGTGATGACCGCGGGCGACCACCGCAAGCGCATCACCTGGGACGACGCCACGCGGCGCCAAGCCGCAGCGGCTGGTCTTGTACACGATGCCAACGGCTTTGTTGCGCGTCGCGAATTTGTCGAAAGGGCGCAAGCGTGATCGGCATCGACAGCCGCCACCCTATCGACACCCGGCTGCCCGAGCGGCTGCGCAGCGGGCAGGTGTTGAACGGCATCTTCAACAGCATCCCGGCGCCAGCCCTGGTGGAGATGTGCGCCTACGCTGGCTTCGACTTCATCGTCATCGACAACGAGCACGGCAGCGCCGACCTGCAAACCACCGAGCACATGCTGCGCGCGGCGCGCGCGTCTGGCATTGCACCCATCGTGCGCTGCTTCGAACACGACATCCCGCGTCTGCTGGACATGGGCGCCAGTGGTGTGCAGGTGCCCATGGTCGAAACCGCCGAGCAGGCTGAACGCCTGGCCGCCCGCGTGCGCTACCCCCTGCCGCCTGGGCGCGCTGGCCTCAGCGGCCAACGCGGCAGCGCCTTCAGCGGCAGGGCTGCAGGCTACGGCTTTTTTGGCGGCCCGGCGCACACGGCGCGCAGCAACGAAGGGCTGGTGCTGGTGGTGATGGTCGAGACACCACGCGGTGTGCACAACGCGGCGGCCATTGCAGCGGTGCCCGGCGTTGATGCCGTCTTCATCGGCCCGAACGACCTTGCGCACAGCATGGGGCACGAAAACCGCTGGCAAGAACCGCCGGTGCAGCAAGCCATAGAACACGCGCTGCGTGCCGTGGCTGCCGCCGGCAAGTGCCCTGGTGTGCTGGCGCTCGACGCCGATGAACAACGGCGTTATGCCAGCTGGGGCGCACGTTATTTCGCCACTGTCACCACCGGCCTGATCGTACGCGCACTTCGTGAAGCCCGCGGCGCAAGCGCCCAGCTGAGTTACTGACCGTTTGCATTTAACGTTTGCAACCAACGTTTGCAACCAACGTTTGCATCCAACGTTTGCATCCACCCTGGAAGCCTGCAAGACCCGCATCGCGCCCTGCAGCCGCCTGCAGATCCACCTCAGACCGGAAGCCATGACATGGTTGCACCATCACCCACGCGTTTTCTGACCACCCACGTGGGCTCGCTGCCCCGTTCACAAGACGTGGTGAAGCAGATTTTTGCCCGCGAAGAGGGCGAACCCGTTGACGAAGCTGCGTTTGACGCCATCATGGCCGCTGCCGTGGACGACGTGGTTCGGCGTCAGGTGCAGGCCGGCATCGACATCGTGTCCGACGGCGAGATGAGCAAGATCAGCTACGCCACCTACATCAAAGACCGCTACACCGGCTTTGACGGCGACAGCCCGCGCCGCACACCGGCTGATCTGCTGGACTACCCTGGTTTCATGAAAAGCCTGGCGTCGGGTGGCGGCACACCCAGCTACCGCCGCCCTTGCTGCACAGGGCCCATCGCGGTGAAAGACAGCGAGCCGCTGCGCAAGGACATTGACCACGTCAAGGCCGCTGCGGCCAGGCATGGTGCACAGCAGGTTTTCATGAACGCGGCCTCGCCCGGTGTGGTGTCGCTGTTCCAGCCCAACCAGCACTACGCCAACGACGACGATTACCTCGAAGCGCTGGCCCATGCGTTGCGCCACGAATACCACGCCATCGTCGACGCCGGCTTGATCCTGCAGCTGGATTCGCCCGACCTCGGGCTGGGCCGGCACATGATGTACAAAGACCTGGAAGAGGCCGCCTACCTGGCCCGCATCGAGCGCCATGTCGAAGCGCTGAACCTGGCGCTGGCAGCAGTACCTGCCGACCGGGTGCGCATGCACGTGTGTTGGGGCAACTACGAAGGCCCACACCATAAAGACGTGCCGCTGGCCACCATCTTGCCCGTGGTGCTGAAGGCCAAACCGCAGGGCCTGTTGTTCGAGACCTCCAACCCGCGCCATGCCCACGAGTGGGAAACGGTGCAGAAGATGAAACACCTCATTCCTGACAACAAGGTGCTGATCCCGGGTGTGCTGGATTCGACGACCAACTTCGTGGAGCACCCGCGGCTGGTTGCGCAGCGCATCGAGCGCTTCGCCGAAATCGTCGGCCGCGACCGCGTGATGGCGGGCACCGATTGTGGATTTGGCACTTTTGCCGGATTTGGCGCAGTGGATGCCGACATCGTCTACGCCAAGTTCGCGGCCATGGCAGAGGGCGCAGCCATGGCCAGCCGTCAGTGCTGGTCTTGAGACCGGTACGGCCTGGGCTCAGATCAAAGGGGTTGTGCGCCGCACAACCCCGTCGTCTCGAATGGGTGCTCGTTTATGCCAAGTTGCATACCTATGCATAGTCAGTATTCTTGCCAAAGTTTTTCTTCTCAGGCCGACAGTGCCTGTCGGTGTCCGTTGTTCTAACCCCCCCATTGAAGGAAACCGCCATGACTTACGCTCCAAAGCCCTGCCGTCTGGCGCAGCACATTGCGCTGGCCCTGGGATCCCTGTCAGGTGCCCTGGCGCTGGGGCTGCCAGGCACCGTGCTGGCCCAGCCCGCGCCAGCGGCCGCGGCACGAGACACAGGCGAACTGCAAACCATCAGCGTCACCGCCAACCGCCGCACGGAAGACCAGCAAAAGGTCAGTGTGTCCGTCACCGCCGTCACTGGCGCCACACTGGCTGAACGCAATGTCACCGACCTGTCGCAAATGGTAAGCCTGTCGGCCGGTTTTTCTTTCAGCCGCTCGGGCGTGGACGCGCGTCCGTACTTTCGTGGCGTGCGCACGGAGAACGTGGCCGTCAACGGCGACACCACCATTGGCTACTTTGTGGACGGTGTTAACAAGTCGCGTGCGCAACAGGCCATGCTGGGATTTGTGGACGTGGCGCGGGTCGAAAATTAGCGCGGCCCGCAAGGCACCTTGTTTGGCCGCAACACCTTTGGCGGTACCGTGGCCATCA
>JANNMQ010000643.1:0-1587 GCA_031398045.1 Rubrivivax sp. | reverse complement strand
GCCTACATCAGCAAACGTTCCCGGGGAGCCGCTCTTCGGCAACTTCCTGCTCGTGTCGCCGGGCTGGACGGGCGCGCTGCCCACGTGCCGGTTCGACCGCGTGCTGCAGTGCGAACAGAAATGGCTGTTCCTGCTGTACCGCCTGCGCATCGACCAGGACGACGCGAAGGAAATTGCCTGGGCCAAGGCCAAGTACGCCCGTTCGAAGATCTTGCCGATGGACGACTTCCTGGCCGGCCGTGTCTTCGTCGCCAGCGACTTCAACGTCTTCGATGTCTCCAAGGTGGCGCGCAACCCCTTGCGGCCCTTCCTGATCCTGAACCACATGCTGGCGGAGAGCCCGCCGCCGGCCACCGACGAGATCCTGCTGCAGGGCTTCAAGACGGTGAACATCGGCCCGGGCACGGACCTGTCCAAGATTGACGCCGACACCCAGCGCGGCTTGGCTCGCGCCGCACGCGACGCCCTGCCGGCCTTGCGCAGCCACATCGAACGGCCCTGGGCCCGTTCGGTCAACGGCTGGTTCTACTTTCCACGCGAGGTCGGGCGGGCGCGCACCACCGACTACGTGATGCGCTCGGCCTGGCAGTCGCTGTGGGGCATCGTCGCGCACCCGCCGATTGAATGCACCTGGGCTGAGATGAGAGATAGTGAGTTCGACTTCGACTGGATCGTTGTCGGGTTTGGTGTGCAGGACAGTTTTTCGCGCACGCCCTGCGGTGTGTTTTTCGGCGGGCGGGTGTCAGCGTGCCCGGCCCCTACTTCGGCGGCACCGGCCCAGCGCGCACCGGCTGCACCCGCTGCGGCGCCTGCACCATGGGCTGTGACGTGGGTGCAAAAAACACCTTGGTGAAGAACTACCTGTGGTTTGCCGAGCGCGCGGGTGTGCAGATCATGGCCGAGACCGAGGTGGTGGACATCAGGCCTCTGTGCACGGCCGGCGCGCCCGGCACAGCCGCCGGGTCTGGCCTCGCCGACGGCGATAAGGGCTATGCCGTGCACACCCGCCAATCCACCACTAGGCTGCGCCGCCAGCCACGCTCGCTGCGGGCACGCGGCGTGGTGGTGGCCGCTGGTGCGCTGGGCACCAACCAGCTGTTAGCCCGTTGCCGACTGGCAGGTGGGCTGCCTGGTCTGAGCGCACGACTGGGCGCCCTGGTGCGCACGAACAGCGAATCCATCCTGGCCGTGACGCTGCCCGACGACCGCCTGCAACCGTCCAAGGACGTGGCCATCAGCGCCAGCGTGCACGTCAGCCACGACACGCACATCGAACTCGTGACCTACGGCGAACGCGGCAGCGTGCTCAAGCTGTTTTTCACGTGGCTGACAGGCGACGGCACGCGGCTGACGCGACCCATCCCGTTGCTGGGCCAAGTAGCGCGCCACCCCTGGCGCTTTCTGCGCTCCTTGTCACCCGCGCACTGGGGCCGGCGCACGCTGACTTTTCTGGGTATGCAGTCACTCGGCAACGCCATTGCCTTTGTCGCCAAGCGGGGCCTGTTCGGTGGCCTATCGCCGGCCACCCAGCAAGACCCGTTGAATCCGAACCCGACTTTCATCCGCGAGGGCTTCGATGCCGCCGCC
>JANNMQ010000543.1:0-1587 GCA_031398045.1 Rubrivivax sp. | reverse complement strand
GATTGGTTGCTCAGCGCTGCGCCTTGCCACCACCAGCCATCGGCCTGCATGGCCTGCGCAGCGGCGACAAAACGACTGGCAAAGTTCTCGAAGTCTTGTGCGGTGAAATTCAGGCTGAACACCAGCCGGCCGGTGCCCACCCAGCTGAGGGCCACGCCCTTTTCACGCAGATAAAACTGCAACATCCAGTTGTAGCGTGAAGCTTGTGTGTACGACACCGTCCAGATGGTCTGCAGGTTGCTGAACCGCACTGGCAAACCCAAATCGTACAAGCGGGTGTTCAAGGCAGCGGCGCGCTCGTTCCACACCTCGTCCAGGTTGTCATACAGCCTGCGCACCGCTGGTGTGCGCAGGCGCTCTAGAAACACCTGCATCGCGCCCATCACATGCGGGTGTGCGTTGAAGGTGCCGCGCGCAAAGCAGATGTTGGCCGGGCTGTCTTCGCGGTAGCGTTGCATCAAAGCCCGCTTGCCACACACGACACCCACCGGAAAGCCGCCCCCCAGGGTTTTGCCATAGGTCACCATGTCGGCGGCGATATCAAAGTAGGCCTGGGCACCGCCCGCGGCGAGGCGAAAGCCCATAAAAACCTCGTCGAAGATCAACACAATGCCCCGCGCGGTGCAGACATCGCGCAGCCGGCGCAACCAGGCCGTGTAGGCGGTACGGTCGAAGTGCGCACCCCGGCTGCTGTCCACCAGCGCGCCGTCGCCGGGTGCCGAGCGGTTGGGGTGCAGCGCCTGTAAGGGGTTGACCAGCACACAGGCTATGTCGCTGCGCTTGTCCAACACCCGCAGCGTGTCTTCGTCCATCTCTTTCAAAGTGAAGGTGTGGCCCGGTGGCAGCGGGTTGCCGGGGCCGGGCTGCACGTCTTCCCACCAGCCGTGGTAGGCACCTGAAAAGCGCACGAGCTTTTTGCGCCCGGTGTGATAACGCGCCAAGCGCACGGCCTGCATCACGGCTTCGGTGCCTGACATGTGGAACGACACCTCATCCAGCCCAGAGATGCGGCACAGCTCGGCCACATTGAAGGCCACCGCGGGGTGGTAGCTGCCCAGCACCACGCCCAGGTCGGCCACGCGTGCGCTGCCCTCGGCCATGCAGGACTTGTAGAAGTCGTGCCCGAACACGTTGACGCCATAACTGCCGGTGACGTCGATGAAGGCTTGACCGTCGATGTCGGTGACCATCACGCCGCTGGTGCGTTCAACAAAAGCACCCACACTCAAGTGGCGACGCAGATGGCGGCTGTACTGAAAAGGCACCCGGTAAGCGCTGGTGAACTGCAGGTCTGAAAGGGCTTCACGCGAGTGGCGCGTCAGCTCCAGCGACCGGGGGTGCCGTTCGGCCAGCGTCTGCGCCAGGGCCATGAAACCCGCCTTGCGCTGCGCCTGCACCGGCTCTGGAGCACCGTCAGAAGCGAAAAATGCGGTCTCTTCGTAGGCGTAACCAGGCACCAGCGCAGCCACACGCTGGGCCATGCGCGAGTGGCCGGTGAGTGAGGGGTGTTTGGCCAGCGACAGTTCCAGCCTTTTGCGGGCCAGCGGGTAGCCGGCCACCGCCGCTGCCAGCGTCAACAGTGCGATG
>JANNMQ010000517.1:0-4759 GCA_031398045.1 Rubrivivax sp. | reverse complement strand
AGGTCGTCGGCCGTCACATCCTGGTGGCCCCGGCGCAGATGCAAACACGCATCTTCACCATCGACTACCCGTCTTTCAACCGCACCGGGCGCAGTGATTCGCGTGTCATCAGCGGCTCCATCACCGGCGGTGGTGGTGGCTCGGGCGGTGGTGGCAACAGTTCCGGCGGCAGCGGTGGCAATGGTGGCAGCGGCGGTTCCGGCGGCGGCAGCAACGGCAGTTCATCGGAAGGCAGCCGCATCACGACGACGCAGAAAAACGAACTCTGGGTGGAAGTGGAAAACACCATCAAGCTGTTGGTGGGCGACAAAGAAGGCCGCCACACCATCATCAGCCCGCAGACCGGCAACATCGTGGTGCGCGCACTGCCGAAGGAACTGCGCACCGTGCAGGACTATCTGGCTTCCACCCGCGCCAGCATCGAACGCCAGGTGATGCTGGAGGCCAAGGTGGTGGAAGTGCAGCTGCGCGACAGCGAACGCACCGGCATCAACTGGGGCGCCTTCAAGGCCGGCCTGAGCGCGCGCGCCAGCGGAGGCATCGTCGGCCCCGGTGTGGGCCTGTCGCCTATCACTGGCACACCCGGCAGCCTGGCCGGCGGTTTGATCAACGTCATCCCGGGTGCGGCCTTGACCGCGGCGGCCACCAATGCCGGCGCAGTGCTGGGCCTGGCCTTCCAGACCAGCAACTTCGCCAGCGTGCTGGAATTTTTGGGCACGCAGGGCAACACGCAGGTGCTGAGCAGCCCGCGCATCGCGACCATGAACAACCAGAAAGCGCTGCTGAAGGTGGGCACCGACGACTTTTTCGTCACCAGCATCAGCACCACCACCAACAGCACGGGCAACACCAGCACCACCACGCCCAACATCGGCGTGCAGCCCTTTTTCAGCGGCATCTCGCTGGACGTGACGCCCAGCATCACTTCCGACGGCTTCATCACGCTGCACATCCACCCCACCGTGAGCACGGTGGTGGAACGCAACAAGGTGCTGAACCTGGGCAACCTGGGCACCTACTCTTTGCCGCTGGCCAGCAGCGACATCAACGAAACCGACGCCGTGGTGCGCGCCCGCGATGGCCAGATCATTGCCATCGGCGGCCTGATGCGCCAGGCCAGCATCAACAGCGATTCAGGCCTGCCCGGCGCCCAGGGCACGATGTGGCGCAAGCTTTTCGGCGGCCAGACCGAAACCCTGACCGAAAAGCGCGAACTGGTGATCCTGCTCAAGCCCACCGTGATCGACCCCAATGTCGAAGACGAAGGCACGGCCGACAGCCTGCAGCGGCTGCTGGAGTGGACCGAAAGCCAGGCCGCTGTGCGCAAGCGCTGAAAAACGGCAGCCCGCCGCCCCACAACCAAGGTGCGTGGGCGGCTGCATGGGCACCAGCTGAAAAAAATTTGACGACTTCCCGGCCCAAATGCCCAACACTTGGGGCCGTGGCAAGGGCGCAGCCCTGGCTGCAAGTGGGCCCAGCGCCTGCCCAGGAAGCGTCGCATGCACCCGAACCACACCACAGCAGGCAAGGCCAGCCTGGGCATCGCCCTGGCCTTCTGGGCCTTGGTCTGCAGCGGCCAGCCGCGGCTGACTGAACGCCGGCTGGCCGACGTGGCCGTGGTGGCCGTGCCGGCCCCACTGGACAGCGAAGACCAGCAGCTGACCACCCTGGTGGCACCGTCCAAGCGCACCGCGGCAGACAGCCGCGTGCACCGCGACGACTTGTTGCAACGGCTGGCCTTCGGTTTTTCTTCCACCTACCTGTGGGCGTCGATGGGCAGCGGCACCGTCTACCGGCAGCAGCTGGTGGTCTCGCTGATGGCAAGCGACGACACGGACGCTGACTACGCCAGCCTGCCAAGTCGCATGGCCATCAGTTACGAAGGCCGCAAGCCCCTGGGCAGCCGTGCGCTGGGCAGCGGCACGCTGACCGTCAGCGAAGGTTTGTACCAGCGCGGCGGGGTGTCAGAGCCGGCCCTGCAGTTTGTCTACGCCGACCGCTCGCGGCGGCTGCAGCTGGTGTGGCATGTGGTGAAAAAAGAAGTGGACCTGGAAACCGGCGTGGTGCTGGTGGCGCGCATGGCGGCCAGCTTTCGCATCGTGCGGGACCCGGTGGACTGGTTTGCCGAAAGGCGTGCAGCCCCACAGCAAGAAGCCGCACTGCGCGCGCGCCGGCTGGCCACCGTGCAGGCGACGCTGAAGCGCGAAGGCCTGTGGCCCCTGCAGCCCGGCCAGGCGGTGCTGCACAAGGGCGTGTACATGGAATGGATGGACAGCCCCGAACCACGCTACCAACTGCTGCTGCCGCTGGGGCGTGTGCGTTCGGCCGCGCCGGGCCAGGAGGTGAACCGTCCGCGGCCGGTGAAAAATACCCCGGCCCCTGCCACGGCCGGCCTGCCAGGCACCGTGGGCTGGCGCGAATTTAGCGACGGAGAATGGACGTTTTCAAACGCTGAACACGACTACCTGCCGTTCAAGGGCATCGCCGCACGGCTGGCGGCGCGGCAGCAAGACCGTGTTTACACCAGCTTCTATTACGCCGCCACGGTGCGGGTCGAAGAAGTGCACGATGAAAGACGGTTGCAGTCGCTGAACTGGTTTCTTGACAGCCTGCCCGAGGTGCAAAAACGCTGGCGCGAAGCCGCGCTGGTGGCACCGGGCTTACCGGAGCAAGAGTAGTGGCGCAGATCATCGTTTACCTGATTGCAGCCGGCTTTGGCGGCATGATGCTGTTTGTCGGCATCACGCGCGCGCTGCAGCAGCGCAGCAACCTGCGGCACGCCGAACCGGTGCAGGCCACCATCGAACACAGCCAGGTGTTCAGCAGCACCAGCGCCGACACCGACCCGCGGCTGCTGCGCAGCACCAGCACCACCACGCACCGGCCCGACGTGCGTTTTGCCTATGTGGTGGCAGGCCGGCACTACACCAGCGACCGGCTGCAGCCCAGCGGCATCGCCATCACCTATGCGTCCAAGGAAGAAGCTGCCAAGGTGCTGGTGCCTTACCGCGTCGGCGCCCGCGTGCAAGCGCATGTGGACCGGTCACAACCCGACAAGGCCTTCCTGGTGCGGGAGGCCAGCAGCGCACCGCTGGTGTTCATCATCATCGGCCTCTTGATGGCGCCCGTGGCCTGGCTGGTGGGCAAGATCGTTTAGGCGCGTGGGCCGCTGCCGACGGGCGGCCCTGTGAACAAGCACCTGTCGGGCCGCGCCGCAGCGGCTACAGTGGTCAGCCATGTGCACACGCTACATCTCACCCATTGCCGGCGACATTGAACGCCACTGGCACGTCGGCGGGCGCACGCCGATGCGCTGGGTGCACGAGGTGTTTCCGGGTTACCAAGGTGTGTTCATCCGCGCCGACCGCCACAGCGCCGCGCTGGCGCGCGAACTGGTGGTGGGCCCCTGGGGGCTGATTCCCTGGTTTGCCAAAGAACGCAAACTCAAGTTCCCCACCAGCAACGCACGCAGTGAAGAACTGGCCCACAAGGCCAGCTACAAACAGCCCTGGGCACGGGGGCAGCGCTGCATCATCCCGGCACTGGCCTTTTTTGAGCCCAATTGGGAAAGCGGCAAACATGTGCCCTGGCGATTCAAGCGCGGCGATGGTGCACCCTGGGGTCTGGCGGGGCTGTGGAACACCTGGGCCGACCCTGCCACCGGCGAGGTGCTGGAAAGCTACACCATGCTGACCATCAACGCCGATGCCCACCCGCTGATGAACCGCATGCACCGGCCCGACCCCAAACGCCCGCCCGACCAACAAGACAAGCGCAGCGTGGTGCCGATAGAGGCCGCTGACGTGGACACCTGGCTGCACGCACCGCAGGCCCAGGCGGCGCAGCTGGTGCGCCTGGCGCCGGTGGAGGTTTTCGACGGCGAGCCTGTGCCACGCGACAGCGCCAAGAAGTTGATCTGAAGTGCGCAGGGCTGGCGGCTGAAGCGCGCACTTCAGCGGCCCTTCACCCGACATTCACCCGAAATTCACCCGACATTCACCCGACCTTCACCCGACATTCACCCGCCGAACAACCGGTCCAGCGCACCCGCCTGAAAATGCGCCTCCACCCGATCGGCCAGCACTTCAAAGCTGCTGTCCAGCGTGGGCACCGTTTGGCCAAACAGTGCTTGCAGCACGGCCGGCGCTTCAAACAGGCCGTGGGCATAACCCGCCAACACAGCACCCTGTTGCCAACCCACGGCGGCACCGGCTGCGTCGTGCAGGGCCACCAGGGCTTTGGTTGCACAGGTGTCGGGCACGCTCACACCCTGCCTGATTTCGTAACCCGGGTGCTGCAGATGGCGCAGCGCCTGCCACGGCGGCTGCAGCTCAGCCCAGGCAAACTGACCCGGCAGCACCCGCTTGCCGGCTGCGTAATGTGTGTGCAGCGGCAGCAGGCCCAAACCTGCCTCGGTGCCGGGCTCACCATCCACTCCCAGCGGGTCGGCCAGCGACAGGCCCAGCATCTGCAGGCCGCCGCAGATGCCCAGCACACGGCCACCGGCCGCAGCGTGTTGGCAGATGGCGGTATCCAGGCCCCGTGCACGCAACCAGCGCAGGTCGCCACTGACTTGTTTGGACCCGGGCAGCACCACCAGGTCGGCGCCCTGCAATTGCTGCGGGTGCCGCGCCCAGACCAGCTGCACACCGGGTAGCCGCGACAGCGGCGCAAATTCGTCCAGATTGCTGATGCGCGGATAGGCCACGATGGCCACCCGCTGCTGGCCTGCAACAGCTGCCGCTGGCGATGCGCTGTC
>JANNMQ010000386.1:0-17907 GCA_031398045.1 Rubrivivax sp. | reverse complement strand
GCCCACCACCGGCAGCCCGTGCACATCCTGTAGGCGTCCCTGCACCACGTGGGTGCCCAGCACATCGGGCACAAAAAACAGCGAGGCGGTGGTGCCCTGTAGGCTGTCCAGCAGCTGCATGAACCGCGGATGTGACGCCATCGGCAAGGTGATGTAGACCTCGCGGATGCCGAGTTTGTCGACGTAGCGCGCGGTCTCCTGCAGGCTGCCCAGGCGAAGTGCAGCGGCCTGGGCTTCAATGCGCGCGCCACTGCGGTCGTCAAAGTAGCCCACCACACGGCGGCGGGGCCCTTCCAGCTGAGCCACCGCCTGTGTCGTGCGCAAGGCCAACGTCCCTGCCCCCACCACCACCACCGGCCGCGGCGAGCGGCTGCGCCGCGCTTGCCATTGCGTGGCAGCGCGCAAACCACAGGCAGCCAGCCAATGCACCCCAGGCGTCAGCAACGCCCAGTCGCGCAGCACCCGCCAGTCGACATCGCCCGCGCTGCGCGTGACATAAACGCACAAGACCAGCAATCCCATCAACACCGCCCAGTTCGACACGATGTCCAGCGCCAGCGCAGCGCTGCTGCGGTGCAGGCGCGTACGGCCGGGAAAGGTCAGCGCAATCACCATCAGCGACAACAGGCTCACCCAACGGCTGGCTGAGGGGTCGGAAGTGGAATGGTGGAACCATTGCAAGGTCCACAGCGTGAGCAGGATCACCACTGGGTCGAGCACGCTGGCCAAAAAACCGCCCACTGTCTGCGGTGCCCGAAAAAACACGCGCTCAGCCGGCGCAACGGGTGGCAACTGCATGCCGGCGATGGCGGCGTGCACGGAGTCGGGCGGCGGCAACGGCGCCTGCAATGGCGCCACCACAGGCTTCGGGTTGATGTTCAGATTCATGAAAATGCGGACACGCAAGCGCCGCGCCGCAGGGCCCATCAGGTCAACGAAACTTTGATGAATCTAGGTCAGCGCTGTGTAGTCAGTTCGGCATAAAACGCGGTTGTCGTGATCCGTTCGGACCATGCACCACACGCGCGGCCCCAAGTGCCTGCAGGTTGACCAGTCCTTGGCGCCCACCCCCCCGGGTCCAGGGAGATGGTCATCACCTGTCACGAAATTGACATCTCGCCTGTCGACAGTCCATGGCTCCTCAACCCACCGTCCAAACCGCAGCCCACGGCTGTCAACCGATCATGAAAATTCATCTGCGTCTGTCCACCCTCGCGCTGGCCCTGAGCCCGGTTCTGTGTGGCGCCGCCACGGTCAGCAACACGGCCTTTGTGAATGGTTTGGCACTGGACGGCGGTGCACTGGACCTGTCCACCGGCTCTGCCGCCGAGCGTCGGCTGGGCTACTTTTCCGACATCTACTATGTGGCGAGCAGCAATGAGTGGTGGGGCCTGTCAGACCGCGGCCCGGGCGGCGGCTTGTTGAACTACGAAACCCGCGCGCAGCGTTTTGCGCTGGACATCGGTGCCAACGGCAGCATCTCCAACTTCCGCGTGCTCGAGACCGTCAAGTTCAGCAATGCCGGCGCGGCGATGAACGGCCTGGCGCCAAGCCCCACCAGCGTCTTGGGCAATGCCTTCGACCCGGAAGGTATTGTGGTCAACCCACGCACGTCCACGCTGTTGGTCTCTGACGAATACGGCCCGTCATTGCTGGAATTTGACCGCGCGGGCAACCTGCTGCGCCGCTTCACAACACCTGCCAACCTGGTGCCACGCAGCGCGGCCAACGAGCCCAACTTTGCCAGCGATGCAGGCAATACCCAGGGCAAGCGCACCAACCGCGGGTTTGAAGGCCTGGCCATCAGCCCTGATGGTCGGTTTGCCTATGCCATGGTGCAAAGCGCCATGCTCGACGAGGGCGGCGCCAACGGCGTTTTTTCGCGCATCGTCAAGTTCGACACCAGCACCGGACTGGCCGTGGCGCAGTACGCCTACAAGATGGAAACCGCCAGCCAGGGCCGGGGCATCTCCGCGTTGGTGGCCTTGGGCGATGAACGGTTCATGGTGCTGGAGCGCAACAACCGCGGCATTGGCGTTGGTGCCACCCTGGCCAACGCCGACAAAGCCGTGTTCGAGATCGATCTGGCTGGTGCGGTGGACGTCACCAACACCGTGCTCACCAACGCCTTTGCGGGTGGCGTGACCAAAAGCGCCAAGGTGCTGGACCTGGACGCCAACACCTTGGCCGCGCTGGGCAACCTGTCACCCGAAAAGTGGGAAGGTCTGGCTGTAGGGCCGCAACTGGCCAGCGGCCAGTTCATGTTGCTGGCCGGCACCGATGCGGACTACAGCGTCACCCAAAGCGGCAGTGGCGAGCAGTTTGACGTCTGGTTCAGGTTCAGCGATACCGACCCCTACGCCAGTTCTATCCAGTGCCCCATCGGCCAGACCGTCGGTTGTTTCCAGACCGCCAATGGAGCTGTCAGCGCCAGCCTGACGGCCGACTACGCACTGTTGCCCGGCGTGCTGCATGCCTACACGGCCAACATCAGCGGCTTCACCGCTGCAGGGGCCGTACCCGAGCCAGGAACCTGGGGCCTGGTAGCTGCGGCTGCAGGGGCTATGGCCATGGCGATGGTGCGGCGCCGTCAGCCCTGAAGTGCATCTGGCCGCGGCACTCGAAGAGGTGCAGGCGGCCAGGGCGCGAGTTTGAATGTGAACTGCTTTCAAACTGCGGGGCAATGCCCCGCAACATGAAAGTCAGCTGGCCGAGCGAATGCGCGCTATGCGGGCCACCACCAGCAGGCCGGCCGCCATCAAAACATAGGTGCTGGGCTCAGGCACAGGCGCTGTGGTGAGGTTGTCCATCACAAACGAGCCGGCTGAAATGGCCAAGCCATGGATGTCGGCGCTGCTGCGGCTGAAGCCCAGGAATTTGCCCTCGTTGTAGCTTGCCACAGCGGTGTCGATGCGGTAGCTGAACGACTCGACCTCGTTGCCATCAACGTCGAAAGCCGTCAATCGCAGTGTGTTGTTGCTGGTCGGCGTGCTCTGGAACTGATTGAAAAATGCACCCACGTGGGCCACAGGCGCTGCAAAGCTGAAACCCACTTCGCCGCGGGTGGCTGTAAATGCGGTGGCCAAGAAGTTGCCACTGCCAGTGGGCGTGTTGACCAGACCGTCCACGGGCGTGCCGCGCGCTCCCCACAGACCGTTTTGTCCCAGATCTTGCGCATCGGCGCCAACCAAAACATTCGGTGTGGATGTCAACACCACGCTGCCGGGCGTGGTGCCCAACTCCAGTGCGCCGGGTGTCAGCAGGCTGTCAAAGTTGTTGAAGTCAATCACCGTGGCACCCACGGTGAAGGGGTTGCTGTCAGACACCACTTGCACGGCCTGTGCGCCACTGGTGGCCAGCACGGCGGCCATCAAGACGCCACGTGCAAAAAGTCTGCTATCCATTGAAGAACTCCTTGAAATGAAAGGGCAGCCGCTTGAAGCACCGGGCCCAAGCGGCCTGTTGATAGGTGACGAACCGTGCGACGTTGGTGGCCTTAGCTGCCGATGATTCCGCCGTCGTCCTTGGTGATCACAACCAGCGACGAACGCGGGCGGCCCATGGGCAGGGGCGTTACACCATCCGCTTCCACCGCCCACTGTCCAGCCGGCCAGGTGGAAAACTGTTGCGGGTTGGCGGCGGTGGCGTCTTCACCTGGATGCTGAACACCCACGAACATGGTCTTGCCATCGGGTGTCATCGTCACGCCAGTCACTTCACACTTGTTGGGTGACGTCAGGAAGCGCCGCGTCTGTCCCGTATTGGGGTCGCAGCACACCATCACGTTGGAACCGATGTTCACGAAGTCGCCGCTGGCGTCACCCACCTGGTCGGTTTGCACCCACAGGCGTCCGAAGTCGTCGAACCACAAGCCATCGGGCGCACCGTAGTCGGCGCTGCCATTCGGGCTGTCAACGATGTTGCCCGCATAGTTGGCTGCCGGCGACTTGGAGGTGGCGGTGTCACCGGCCTGGGCAAAAAGATCCCAGCCAAAGGACGTGGCGGCCACCGACTTGCCGGTTTCGCGCCAACGGATGATGTGGCCGTAGACGTTGTCAACGCGCGGGTTGCTGGCGTCCGTGTTCGGCCGCGCCTGGCCAGCACCGGTGCTGCCGTCTGCGGCGTTGGCCACCGGCTGGGTCGCAGGCCGTGTTGCGTTCCAGGTGCCGCGGCGGTTGTTGTTGGTCAGTGTGCAGTACACCTCTATTTCTTCATAACCACCGATGCGCGGGCGCGCTCCGGTCCACTCAGGGCGGTCCATCATCGTGGCGCCCACTGCGTCAGCAGCCATGCGCGTCTTGATCAAGATCTTGGCCAGCACTTCGGCGTCGTTGGCGCCGGCAAAGTTGGGGTTGTCTCTGAGGGCCACACCGTTCAAGCCCAGGGTGCCCGGCACCAGAGCCAGCCACTGGCCGGTGAAGTCGCTGTTGAACTTGGCCGTGTACAAGATGCCGTTGTCCAGCAAGTTGCGATTGGCCGCCTTGTTGGTGGCATTGAAGCTGCCGCTGCAGACAAACTTGTAGATGTACTCGTTGCGCTCGTCGTCGCCCATGTAGAAGGCCAGCCGGTTGGCACTGTCCACCACGTACTGCGCACTTTCGTGCTTGAAGCGTCCCAGCGCGGTGCGCTTCACGGGCCTGGCAGTCGGATTGAAGGGGTCGACTTCCACCACCCAGCCGAACAAGTTCGTTTCGTTTGGATTAACGGTCAAGTCGAAGCGTGGGTCGGTGGTGTGCCAGCGGTATCCGAAGCCGGCGTCAGTCACGCCATAACGGTTGTACAACTTGCCCACTTCGCCGCTGGCTGCTGTTGGCAATGCGCCGGTGCTGCCGAAGTTGCCGTTCCAGTTCTCTTCGCAGGTCAGGTAGGTGCCCCAGGGCGTGATGCCATGGGCGCAGTTGTTGATGGTGCCGTTGGCCACGCGACCGTTGCTGGTGTTGCCTGTGGGCGTGCTGCCCGTGTCGGCTATCGTGTATTCCTTGACTTGCATCAGTGCATGACCGGCTGCCGGTCCCGACACCGTGCAGGGCGTGTTGGCTGTGATGCGGCGGCCGTAGGGCGAGTTTTGCACCACGGTCCACTTGCCATTGACGCGGCGCGCTTCCAACACCGAAACACCATGCGCAGCCTGAGACTTGCGTGTCTTGAGGATGCTGTAGCCCGCACCGACCTGGCCGTCAGTGAACAGCAACTCTTCGTGCGTGTACTCGTTGTTCACGCACAGGACTCCACGGTCACTGGTCGGCATGCCATTGGCACCACGCAGCGCAAAGAAGTGCATGCCGTCGTTGTGCATGCCGAACTGTTTGAGCTGAGCGGCTGCACCCTGACTGGCATCGGCCGCGAAGGCAGCACCGCCTGGCATGATGGGGTCGCCCCAGGCCACGAAAAGCTGGGCGTTGTAACCCACGGGAACGGTGACGCGGTCGACCACTGGGGCCTTGCTCGCCGGCACGCTGTCAAAACCGATGCCCGGAAAACCCAGACCGGCGGGCACCGGTGCGGCTTGCACGGTGTTGACCAGACCTTGCAGCGAAAGGCCGCCGGCCGCGGCCAGGGCACTGGCGCTGACACCGCCTTTGACAAACAAACGCCGGCTCATGGCGGCGCGCTCGATGACCTGATGAATCGACTCGTTGCCCGAATCGTTCAGTGTCCGGTCATTGCTGGGATGTGAATGGCCCTTCATGAATAACACTCCTGTGGTGGGTGGTGGTCTTGGTGATTTCGCAGCCCTTGTGGGTCAGCTGCATACAATCAGTTTGTCTCTTATTCAAGTCATGCCCAACTCGGGTCGTGGGCCTGCTTTAATCCAAACGGACTACGAACCCTTGCTGCCGCGCCTGTGCAGGGCCCATCCCAAACCGGCTGCAGCCAACACCAGCGCCCAAGCTGGCAGTGGTACATCGCCGGTCTGGGGTTCAACAGGCAGGTCCACTTCCAACAGCAGTTGTGGACGGTTCACGGCAGCCCCGTTCTGGCGGCTTTCGAAACGCTTGGCGCTGGTGGAGTTGGTCTCGTCGCCCACCAGGATCCAACCGTGGTTGGTGGCGGGCTGATTCAACCAGCCTTGCACGTCAGCCACCATGCCGGGCGTGCTGCCCCACACCACACGCTCATTGGGCAGACCAGCAAGCACCACAGCCGAAGCTTGCTGAACAAAGTCGCCTCCCGCCACCTGCCACGGAGAACCGGGGTGGAAACGGCTAACCCAGGTGGCATCGTTGGCTTGTGCCGGCGCGCCCGTACCCGATCCGCCTGCATTCGAAGCGCCTTCGCCCCACGACTGTGTCAGCCGGTGCAAACGAACGTCGTGGTTGGTGCGTGAACGTGACTGAAAGAGCGACAGCCGGGCTTCGCGCACCACCGTGCCTGGCGGCAAGGCCGACAGATCAAAGCGCACCAGCGCCCGCCGAACCAGTCCTTCACCCGTGGTGGACAGCCACAAAAATTCGCTGGCACCGTCGGCCGAGTTGTCGCTGGTGGGCGTGCCGTAAAAGACACTGGTGTCACGCGTGGCCTGCACCACCATGGGTAAGGCCCAGGTGCTCTCCGACAGCAGCAAACCTGCTGCGATCAAGGCAGTTGATCGGCGTTTCATGGCGGTGCTCCAAGCTTGGCTGATACGCCGGCATGCTGAGCAAAGCGCGTGAAATTTCAAACACCCCAGTGGCCCGAACCATGATCCGAAAGAGTCAGGGCTGCAGACCGGGAATTCGTGCCCTCGTCATCGCAAGGCGACATCCTTGTGGCCTTGTGCAGCACCGCCCGCGTGCCTGCCTTCAATACTGCCCAAGGCCTGCCACGCTGAAGCCGCAGACGGGAAGTCAACCATGGACTCAAGCTCCAACAAGGCATCCGAACCGGCATCGAGCCGTGCCATCCATCACCCCGCACCTTGGTTGCGGCTGGTGGCGTTTGTCGGCATCTTTGCCGCGCTGCAAAGCGCCTACGGTGCTGGCCAAGGCAGTCCATGGGAACGCTGGGTGATTCACGACCTGACCGTCGGCAGCGCGGCGGCGCTGATCGCACATTTCTGGCCTGACGTGGGTGTGCAGGCCGAAGGCCCACAACTGAAAGCACCCGGGGGCGGACTGAATGTGCTGAACGGCTGCGAGGGCACCGACTTGGCGTTTTTGTTGACCGCCGCGGTCTTGGCAGCACCGCTGGCCTGGCGCTGGCGGTTCTCGGGTCTCGCCATCGGCCTGGCTTTTGTCTTCGTGATCAACCAGGCGCGGATGCTGCTGCTTTTCCACCTGTACCGTGACCACCGGCTCTGGTTCGAATGGGTTCATGGTTTGCTGGGGCCTTTGGTGCTGGTAGCTCTGCTCGTGGCCTTCTTTTTGTTCTGGATGACGTTGAGCACCTCGCGGTCGGCAGAAGCAGTCCTCCTGCGAACCCGGTCATGAGCTTGCCAGCGGGCCTTTGGTGGCGCTTGCTGTTGTCGACAACGGCCATGCTGGGACTGGTGGCCCTGGGTGGAGAGACCTTGGTGCGTGCGGCGCTGCCAGCGGTGCGGTGGGCAATCGGCCTGCTGGCTGCGGAGTTGCAGGTGACAAGCCTGGCACTTGAAAACACAGGCGCTGGGCGCTTGGTACTGCTGCAGGTGAATTTGGACCGCACCTTGGTTTTGGGTGGACACGCCATCGTGCCCGAACCCGGCAGCACAGCTCAAGCTTCGACGCTGGCCTTGCAATGTCTGCACGGGCCGGCCTTGGCGTTGGCCCTGGGGCTGTCCTGGCCGGGGCTGACGGTGGCCCGACTGGTGTGCGCTGTTTTGCTGTCCACAGGGCTGCTGCTGGCCGATCTGCCCGTGGTGCTGGCGGGCTCGGTGTGGCAGGTGCTGGTCGACAGCGTGGCACCGGGTGACCACACACCACTGCTGGCGTTGAAGGCCTTCATCAGCCAGGGTGGCCGCCTGGCGTTGGGACTTACTGCCGGGGTCGCCGCCGTCTGGCTGTGTGCGCGGCACCGCAGCACGGCCCCGAGATTCTGACGAACGGGAGGCTGCCAGGGCTCAGGGACATGGAGCCTGTGTGCAGTTTGGTCCGGCTGCCCGCTGGTTCTGGTGATGGGCAGTTTGGCCGGCATGGTGCTGCTGAGCCGCCGCACGGTGTCTCCATGCGCAAGATCACAGGATTGGCGGCCTGGCAGCGCTGCCTGCTGACGGCTCTGCACAAACACCTCTCCGTCAAACCAGTCGCCTTGGCGATCGGCTCCGAGAACCTGCTTCCTCGCCACTGGCGTTGCGGATGACGGGGGCGCCGCCTGGCTGACAAGCACCATGATCGACGGCCCGCAGCCAAAGTCACAGCGGCTTCATGAAGGCTTGTTAGATTGTCATCACGGATTCGCTGGGCCAAGTCGATGGCGATGGGTAAAGGTGCAAATGGTGAACGCTTGAGTTCCGCTGCGCAGAGGTACGAGCAGGTGCAGGAGCAGGTGCAGGACAGCCAAGGCGCTGTGCCTGCGGGGTTGCGGCAGGCAAGCAGGCTGCTGGTTGTTCTGTTCATCTTTGGCAGCCTGCTGGGCTGTTCGCCGCAAGCATTTCTGATGCGCGCTGCTGCTGATCAGCTCGCCGGGCAAGGACAGGTTTCCGAAGACGACCTGGTGCTGGCACGTGAGGCCAGTGCCTTTTACCTGAAGCTGTCGGAATCGGTCCTTGCGCAGACACCAGGGCATCTGGCACTGGCGGAATCGGTGGCCGCCGGCTTCACGCAGTACGCCTACGCCTTTGTGGCTTTCGAGGCGGACCGCCTGGAAAGCACGGACGCCAAGGCAGCGCTGCGTTTGCGCCAGCGCGCGGCGCGACTGTACCTGCGTGCGCACGCACACGCGATGAAGGCGCTGGACCACCACAACCCCGGGCTTCGCACAGCCCTTGCCGCCGCGCATCGGCCGCAGCAGGTGGCGGCCTGGCTGCCCGCCGAGCAGGTGGGTGTGGCGTATTGGGCTGCTGCTTCCTGGGCTGCCTACATCTCGCTGTCCAAAGACAAACCAGAGATCGTGGCCGACCTGCCCCAGGCAGTGCGATTGGCTCACCTGGCCTGGGAACGCAATCCGGCACATGGCGACGGCGCGCTGTCTTTGCTGATAGGCAGCCTGGAGGCCGCGCGCCCGGGCGGTTCTTTGCAGCAAGCCGCCGTTTATTTCGACCGTGCCATCGCTGACGGCGCGGGCCGCAGCGCCGGCGCTTACCTGGCGAAGGCCGAAGCCTTGAAACTGCCTGCTGGCGATCGGGCCGGCTTCGAGGCACTGCTGAAGCAGGCTCTGGCGGTGGCCCAGACGCGCCATGACTTGAATAACGAAGTGGCGCGTGAACGTGCGACTTGGTTGCTGAAAACCATCGACGACCGCTTTTGAATCCTCCCTTCACAACCGAGCAAGTCGGCAACCACCCATGAATCGTTCGAGACGTCTCGCATCCGCCTGGCTGTTGCTGGGCAGCCTGCCCGGATTGGCGCAGGCCCAAGCCCCCTTGGTCTCTCTGCGGGTGGGCAGCCTGGTGCCCAAGAACTCGCTGTACCACCAGCAGCTGCTGGAATGGGGTGAAAGCTGGCGCGCGGCGCAAGGTAGCGGTTCGAAGTTTGTCGTCTTCACCGACAGCAGCCAGGGCGGAGAGGCCGAACTGGCGCGTCGCATGCGCATCGGCCAGCTGCAGGGTGCGCTGCTGTCGGTGGTGGGGCTGCGTGAGATCGAGCCTTCCATCAGTGCGCTGCAGAACCTGCCGCTGCTTTTCAGAAGCTGGGAAGAGGTCGACTTCGTGCGCGAGCAAATGCGCCCGGCGATCGAGCAGAAATTCCTGGCCAAGGGTTTTGTGGTGCTGGGCTGGGGCGACGCCGGCTGGGTGCGCTATTTCTCAAAGTCGCCAGCCTTCAGGCCCGACGACTTCAAGGGCATGAAATTCTTCGCCTGGGGCAGTGAACCCGAACAGCAGGCCATCATGAAGAGCCTGGGTTACACCCCGGTGCCGCTGGAAACCAGCGACATCCTGCCCTCCATCCAGACCGGCATGATCGATGTTGTGCCTTCGACGCCTTACTTCGCGCTGGCCGGCCAGGTCTTCAACACGGCCAAACACATGTTGGAGATCAACTGGGCGCCCATCGTCGGTGCGCTGGTGGTCACGAAGAAGGCCTGGGACACGATGTCACCTGCCGGACAGGCGGCGTTGCGCAGCGCTGGCGACAAAGCCGGCGTAAGCATGCGCACGAAGGCGCGGGCGGAAGTTGACGAGGCCGTCGAAGCGATGAAAAAGCGCGGACTGGTGGTCAACCGGCCCAGCCCACTGCAGTTGCGCGAGTGGGATGAATTGGCCGAGAAGCTGTATCCGCGAATCCGCGGCACGATGGTTCCAGCAGACACCTTTGATGAGGTGTTCCGGCATCTCGCCAGTTTCCGTTCCGGCAAGGGCAAGTAGCCTTGGCCGTGCGGGGTCTGGCGCTGTTGCAGCGGCTGGGGCAGTTCGACGAAGTGCTGTCGGCGCTGGCCCTGGCGCTGATGGTGGTGGTACCGGTGGTCGAGATCGCACTGCGCCCGCTGCTGGGTGGCGGCATCGACAACGCACCTGTGCTGGTGCAGCACCTGGGTCTGGTGCTGGCGATGTTCGGTGCAGTGGCCGCCGAACGCCACGGGCACCTGACGACGCTGGGCAGCAGCCTCGGACAGCTGGGCAGCGCTGGCACGCGTGCGGCGGTGCATGCCTTTGCCAGCGGCAGCGCTGCCGTGATCTGCGGGCTGCTGGCACTGGCCAGCTGGCGTTTCCTGGCCAGTGAAATGCCGGCTGCGCAGCCGCTGGCCTACGGTGTGCCGGTGTGGTGGGTGCAGGCCAGCATGCCTGTTGGCTTTGCGCTGCTGGGCATCAAGCTGGGCTGGCGCTGTTTCGCGCTGACCAGCCTGAAGGCGGCGTGTGCCGTTGTGTTGCCCCTCGCCGGCTGGATGCTGGGTGCATGCTTTGACGAAGTGGCCCTGCCGCTGTGGCCGGGCTTGCTGTGGCTGTTCACGATCTTGTTGGCGGGCACGCCGATCTTCGCCGTGCTTGGGGGTCTGGCGTTGGCGCTGTTCTGGCAAGACGGGCTACCGCTGGCATCGATTCCTTTATCGCACTACGCCATCACGGTCAATCCGTCGCTGCCGGCCTTGCCGCTGTTCACGCTGGCGGGTCTGGTCTTTGCCCGTACGGGCGCCGCGCAGCGCCTGAGTGCCTTGTTTCTGGCCGCTTTTGGCGGTGCAGCGCGCGGCACTGTGCTGGCGGCTGCCTTGTTGTGTTCCGCCTTCACGGCTTTCACCGGGGGCAGCGGTGTCACCATCCTGGCGTTAGGTGGCTTGTTGCTGCCCTTGTTGCTGAAAGCTGGCTACCCCGAGCACCGTGGCGTGGGCCTCGTCACCAGCGCCAGCGCTTTAGGCGTGCTGCTGGCGCCCTCGGTGCCGCTGATCATGTACGCCGTCATCGCGCGGGTTCCCATCAGTGACATGTTCCTGGCTGGTCTGTTGCCCGCGTTGGTGATGGTGGCTTGCCTGCTGATAGTTGGTGGCTACCTTCGGTCTGGGCCAGGCTCGCAGGTGCAGACCAGCGCAGCGCCTGAGCGCCCGGACCTGCGGCGCGCACTGTCTGCCGCCTGGGCCGCGAAGTGGGAGCTCCTGGCACCTGCGGTGGCCATCGGTTCCCTGGTCGGCGGCCTGGCCACACCTACGGAAAGCGCGGCACTTACGGCCGCCTACGCCATGGCCACGCAGGCCTTCGCCCACCGTGAACTGGGTTGGCGGCTGCTGGGGCAGTGCCTGCGCAGCTGCACACAACTGGTCGGCGGCATCATGCTCATCCTGGGCATGGCCCTGGCGTTGACCAACTACCTGGTTGATGCAGGCATCCCCGACGCCGCCATCGGCTGGGTGCAGGGTGTGGTGCCAAACAAGTTCGTCTTCCTGCTGGTGCTGTGCGTGTTCTTGTGCGTGGCCGCGGCGATGATGGAGATCTTCGCCGCCATCGTCGTGTTGGTGCCGCTGCTGCTGCCGCTGGCGCGCAGTTATGGCATCGACCCGGTGCACTTCGGCATCATCTTCCTGGCGGCCATGGAGCTTGGCTTTTTGTGCCCGCCCGCCGGCATGAACATCTACTTCGCGTCTGCCATGTTCAACCGCCCCGTGCGCTATGTGGCGGTGGCGGTGTTGCCTGCGGTGCTGGCCATCTTCATCGGCACCTTGGCGATAGCCTGGTTGCCCGTGCTGGCCACGGGCTTGCCGATCTGGTGGGCTGCACGGTGACCGCTCGGACAATGACAGGACCGTGCATGGCTGTGCGGCACGACGTCGTGCCCGCGGCGCATCTGCGCCGACAGCTCCGCGTGCGACGCGAGATGCAGGTCCTGCCACTGGTTCTGGACAGTCACGAAGTGCGCCACAGCACCCTGCGCAGTGTGGTCAGCGGACCTGTTCACCACGCCATGATCAGCGGGATGTGCTTGCCGTTACCGGTGGCTGCACGCGTTGCCATGGCCGCTGCGCAGCGATGAAGCGACCTGCGGCCCTGATGCTGCGGCCGCACGCAGCAGCAGCCCGGACAGGATCTGTGGCACCTCGTACACCGCGCGGTTGTTGATGGAGGTCACGCGGCGGCGCAGCGCCGGCAGGTCGGCGAGCACGGCAGCCACGGCGTCCGGCAAGGCCTTAACCGAGCGCACCACGCGGCCGACACCCTGCTCGGTGACCCAGCGGGTGTTGAAGCGCTCCTGCGGCATGGTCCAGGCATTCGAGAAGGTGATCACCGGCAGGCCCATGTGCACGGCTTCGCTCAGGCTGCCCGGCCCGGGCTTGCCGATGAACCAGTCCGCGAGCTTCATCCAGCGGCCCACCTCGGAGGTGAAGCCGACCACTGCATGCGGCGCGGCGCGGTGCAGGCGCCGTAGCCTGTCGGCCAGCGGCTGGTTGTGCCCGCACATCAGGATCAGCTGCTGCTGGCCGAGCAGGCGCGCGATGCTCACCATCTGCATCGAGCCCTGGCCTCCGAACATCACCAGGCCAGTTGGTCGCCGCGGGTCCAGACCCAGTGCGCTGAGCTGATGGACGCGGTCGACCACGATAGGTCGATGGAATGCTGGATTCAGGATCATCCCACTGGTCAGCGAGATCTGTCTGTCGTGATAGCCGGCGGCGCGTGCCTGCGCCAGCGCGTGGGTGGTGCCGCACACCACATGCTGGTCCTGGCCGGGCTCAATCCAGAAGTGCGGCGGGTGGTCCGCCATGTCGGTGAGCACGGTGACATAAGGGATTCCGGGCAGCGTGCTCGCCACCGATTCGAACAGCGCGCGGTTGAAGTTCGGGATCAGCGAAACCACCAGATCCGGCTCCGTGCGCGCCCAGTGCTGCTGCAGTGTCTTCACCAGCCGGCCGTGCGCGAGCCGGATGAGGCCCTGCAACAGCTGCAGTTCCTGCGCCAGGCCGAGCGTCCAGCCACGCGCCAGACGCTTGTTGTAGATGTCTTCCGGGTCCATGCCGGTAACGCGCCGAAAACGCCCCTGCGGGTCCAGCACCTCGGTGAGATTGACCAGGCGCACCTCCCAGGGTCGGCGCTGTTCGAAGATCGCGTCCTGCAGCGCAACCGCAGCTGCGCGATGTCCGCCACCGGCGTTGAAGTACACAAGGTCTACCAGCGTCATGGCTCTCGATGTTCGGGATGCTGCATGACCCGGGCATGACCGGCGCATGACACAGCCGTGAAGCCGGCGCAGCAAACACCGAGGGCCGCGTGCAGATCCTTGTTCAAGGCCGTGGTACGAACCGCGCGTGGAGTGCGGGCTGGAGCAGTCACCTGCCTGACACATCGGTGCCCCAGACTGCTTGTTGGTTTCGCAAGCGCAGGTTCCTTCGCAACCATGAAGAACGCCCGCGCCCACCACTTCATCCGCACTGGAGACCGCATGACCCGACTCAAGCACGTGTTCGTTGCCAGCGCTGCAGCGCTCAGCCTTCACGCTCAAGCCACCACGGTTGCGCTGCCGTCCAACGGCAGCTGGTTCGCGTTCGACGTCGACGTCGTGGCGGCTGGCTCGGCTGCTTGGATCGATGCTGCGTACAGCGGCGACTTCAGCCCACTGAGCTTCAGTTTTCTAATCAGCGCCGGCCACGTCGGGGTGCTGACCGTGGTGGATGGTGGCCATGCCGGAGACAACTTCACGTTGGCGCTGAACGGCAACGCCAGCTACGCCAGCACCAGTGCCGGCACCAACAACTTCCCTGCGAATGTGGGCTTGGACTTTGATGCCGCACTGGCCAACGCCGACTACAGCCGCGGCAGCTTCAACCTGGGCCCCGGCGCCTACACGCTGAGTGGCTCTTTGCTGCTCAGCGCGCGAGACGCCAGCGGCAGTGCGCTCGACGCCACCGTCGGCGGCGTGAGCCTGCGTGTGAACCAAGTGCCCGAACCGTCATCCATCCTGCTCGCAGGCCTCGGCCTGCTGGCCCTGCGCCTGCGCCGCGCCTGACCCGCAAGACCTGGAGCACCCCACCATGGCCGTTCATTCCCTTCACCGCCTGCGCCGGACGCTGGCCGCAGCTGCACTGACCGCAGCCGCAGGCCTGAGCGCCGCAGCCACCCCCATCACCGTGAAGATCGTTGGCTTCAACGACTACCACGGCAACCTCGAGTCGCCCGGCACTTTCGGCCGCAACGCGGGCGTGCCGGCTGCCAACCGCCCCGCGGTGGGTGGTGCCGAGTATTTGGCCGCGTATGTTGCACGCATGAAAGCCGCCAACCCGAACACGGTGGTGGTGGGCGCGGGCGACTTCATCGGCGCCACGCCGCTAGTTTCGGCCCTGTTTTTCGATGAGCCTTCGGTTGAAACGCTGAACAAGATTGGCCTGGACTTCAACGCCGTGGGCAACCACGAGTTCGACAAGGGCAAAGACGAGCTGCGCCGGCTGCAGAACGGTGGCTGCAAGATGACCGCTGGCCTGCCCGACCCCAACAGCTGCCGCGGCTTCGGCTCGGCGGCGCCAGGCAGCTTCGACGGCGCGCGTTACAAGTGGCTGTCAGCCAATGTGGTCGACACCGCCACCGGCAGGCCGTTGTTGGCGCCCTATGGCATCAAGACCTTCGGCGGTGTGCGCGTGGCCTTCATCGGCATGACGCTCAAAGGCACGCCCGGCATCGTCACGCCCACCGGCGTTGCTGGTCTGCGTTTTGACGACGAGGCCGACACCGTCAACGCGCTGGTGCCCCGCCTTCGTGCGCTGGGCATCGAGAGCATTGTCGTGTTGCTGCACCAGGGTGGTTTCCAGGGCGGTGCGGGCAACAACAGCGACATCAACGGCTGCGTTGGCAACCTGGTCGGCAGCGACATTGCCAAGGTGGTCTCGCGCCTGAGCGATGCGGTGGACCTGGTGATCAGCGGCCACACCCATGCGGCCTACAACTGCTCTGCCGGTACGGTCGACAACGGCACCACGCCCCGCCCCACGGGGCTGGCCAACGCGGCCGGGCGCTTGATCCCGGTCACCAGCGCCAGCGCTTTTGGCCGTGTGCTGACCGAAGTTGACTTGAGCATCGACCCCAGCACACGCAACGTCGTTGCGGTGAATGCAGTGAACCGGCTGGTCGATCGCACCGACACCGCCGCCACCGCCTGGGTGGCTGCCAACCCTGACGTGGCCAACACGGTGGCGGCCTACCGCACAGCGGTGTCGCCGTTGGCCAACCAGGTTATCGGCAGCATCACCAGCGCGCTTCCCAATGCGGCCGACGCGTCCGGTTCGATGCCAGCGGGTGAGCTCATCGCCGACGCTCAACTGCAGGCCACACAACCCAGCGGCCTGGGTGGCGCGGTGATGGCCTTCATGAACCCGGGCGGCGTTCGCAACCCCGGTTTCACCGGCGCTGCCTACCCTTACGACGTGACCTATGGCAATGCCTTCACGGTGCAGCCGTTTGGCAACAGCCTGGTCACCGTCACGCTCACCACGGCGCAGATCAAGGACCTGCTCGAGCAGCAGTTCGTCGGCTGCCTGGGCCAGGGCACACAACGCATCCTGCAGATCAGCAATGGGCTGTCCTACACCTGGAAGGCTTCCAACGCCGCCTGCAGCAAGGTCACCGACATGAGCTTCACGCCCACCGACGTGACCGTGGTGCCGCCACTGGTCACCGGGCCGGCCGAGCAACTGGTGATTGGCGGCGTGGTGCAGAACCCCAACAAGCCCTGGCGCGTGACGATCAACAACTTCCTGGCCACTGGTGGTGACGGATTTACCGTGCTAATTGGTGGCACCAGCGTGCTTGGGGGCGCGCAAGACATCGACGCACTCGTCGCCTACCTGGCCGCGTTCAAGGCCCCCGCCGCACCGTACAACGGCAGCGATGCTGCGCTGAAGAAGCCGCGCATCACACGCATGCCTTGAGTCGCTTGCGCTGGCTTGTGGCTTTCAGCGCCTCTGTGCTGATGGCACACGGTATGCCGATGGCCCAGGTGCAGGCCCCGGTGCCGACCTGGAGTCTGGAGGCGCAGAGCCGCCTGCGCCCAGGTGGGCTGGACACCACGACTTTTGCCGAACGGCAACGCCTGCTGGTGGACGGCGAGCAGGCGCTCCGCCGTATGCAGACGACGGTTGCACAGGACCTGTTCGAACGGGCAGCGCTGATGCTGCATGCCGCAGACGCTGAGGTGGCGCTGGTGCGCACCCACATGCAAGCGGGCGACTACCGTCGGGCCCTGGCGTTCGGTGCGCACGCCGCCGGTGCGCACCGCGATCAGCCCGCGGCCCTCGCGCTCTATGCGTGGCTGCTGCACCTGGGTGGCCAGGGCACGGTGGCGCGCTGGCAGCTCGAGCAGGCGTTGCTGGGCAACGTGGCGGCTCCAGAGGTGCTGGCCCACATGCGCCGGCTGCTCGAACAACCCTGGCCCGCCACGGTTGCCGGGGGCCTGCACCTCGCACCCTACGGCTTCGCGGTAGCCAGGCCCACACTGACGCGGGTGGTCGGCAACGCCACCCTGTTGCCGGGTGGGCGTGGCGCGTTGGCGCCCCTGGCATTGCTCGGTACCGCTGAAACAGTCTGGCTGCGCAATGGCCTTGGTCAGCTCAGCGCCGCACACGTCGCCCAGCGTTGGCCCCAATGGGGCCTGGCAGCCTTGGCCTTGGCCGAGCCGCTGCCGTTCCCGGCCGATCTGGAGCTGTCAGGCGCGGTGCCGTTCGCAGGCAGCCCAGGCACGATGATCGAATTCGCTACCGCAGACGATGACGCACCAGCGTGGCCGATGCTCAGGCAGGGCTTCTTCGCCCGGGGCGTTGCAGGACCGCGCCGTCTGCTGGGGTTTGATGCGCCACCGGGCCCCCGAGGCGGGCCGGTATTCGACCGCGCGGGCCGCTGGGCAGGTCTGGCGCTGGCCGATGCGATGGGGCCCCCGGTGATGGTCACACTGGTTGACCTCCCAAGCGGGCTGGTCAACGTGCCGACGGGTACGCCTGCAGCGCGCGGGGCGATGCCAGAGGCCGAGGTCTACGAACGTTCACTGCGCATCGCGCTGCAGCTGATCGTGAAGCGCTAACTCCGAAACAGTGCTGCAGAACGTGGATGTGAGTCAACCAACACGCTTCAATTCAACCGCACAACACCAATCAGTCCCGCATCGAACGCCGCAGTGCCAACCGGGACCCCAGGACCCATAGATTCAGAGGCCGTGGCCGCCAAAGACATTGACTTCGCGGTATTCACCGAATGATGCGATGAGGGGCATAGCCTTAGAAATCGCGGCCTTGACCGCTGGGATATGCAGAGAAGCTTTATGAGAATCGGCGTTGTCCCAAACCTCGGAAACCCAAAGCGTGTCGGTATCGACTGGATCTTCAGCAACTACATAGCTCTTGCAGCCAGGCATCAAGCCAACATCTCCGAGAAGAATGGCAATACGTTCGGGT
>JANNMQ010000371.1:0-2599 GCA_031398045.1 Rubrivivax sp. | reverse complement strand
CACCATCATCGTGCACCCCGACGTGCGCAAGATGCTGCTGACGGCCCGCGCCTACGCGGAAGGTGGCCGTGCACTGGCCATCTACATCGCGCTGTTGATCGACCAGGAACTGAGCAGCGATGACGAAGCAGAACGCAAGGAGTGTGCTGACTTGGTGGCGTTGTTAACGCCCATCATCAAGGCCTTCTTGACCGACAACGCCTGGGTAGCCACCAGCCACTGTATGCAGGTGTATGGCGGCCATGGGTACATCAAGGAATGGGGCATGGAACAGTATGTTCGAGACGCCCGCATCAACATGATCTACGAAGGCACCAACACCATCCAGAGCCTGGACTTGCTGGGCCGCAAGGTGCTGGGCGACAACGGCGCCAAGCTGAAGAAGTTTGGCCGCCTGATCCAGGACTTCGTCGAGGAAGAAGGCACCCATGAAGCGATGCAAGAGTTCATCAACCCGCTGGCCGACTTGGGCGACAAGGTGACCAAGCTGACCACCGAACTGGGGATGAAAGCTTTTGGCAACGCTGACGAGGTGGGGGGTGCGGCGGTGGACTACCTGCGCATATTGGGCCACTTGGTGTTTGCCTATTTTTGGGCCCGCATGGCCAAGCTGGCATTGGAAAAGAAGGACGCTGGCGATCCTTTCTACACCGCAAAGCTGCACACTGCGCGTTTCTACTTTGCCAAACTGCTGCCCGAGACTGCCGGCCTGATACGCGCTGCGCGTTCTGGCGTTGCGCCGCTGATGGCCATGGACGAAGCGCTGTTCTAGAGTTCAACTGCCCGCACACCACCCATAAAAGGAGGCATCCATGAAAAAGACACTCAGCGCCGTGTTGCTGGGCTTTTCGGCCCTGACGGTTTTGGCACAGACCACGCCCGTGGGCTTGTGGAAAACCATTGACGACGAAACGAAGCAGGAAAAGTCGCTCGTCCGCATCAGCGAGGCCGGTGGTGTGCTGTCCGGCAAGATAGAGAAGTTAGCCGATGCCACCAAGCAAGACGCGGTGTGCGACAAGTGCACCGACGCACGCAAGGACAAAAGGGTGCTGGGCATGACCATTGTTGAAGGCGTGAAGAAAAACGCCGACGAGCCCTTCTGGGACGGCGGCAGCATCCTCGACCCCAACAACGGCAAGGTATACAAGGTGCGCATGACGCCAAAGGACGGCGGCAAGGCACTGGAAGTTCGTGGCTTCATCGGCCCGTTCTATCGCAACCAACAATGGATCCGCGTTGAATAACAACGCCATAGGAGCAACCGTGAATCGATTTCCAGTTCGCAAAGTGGCCGTGCTTGGCGCCGGTGTCATGGGCGCGCAGATTGCCGCTCATCTTGTCAACTGCAAGGTGCCCGTGGTGCTGTTTGACTTGGCGGCCAAAGAAGGCCCGAAGAACAGCATCGTCAGCCGCGCCATCGACAACCTGAAAAAGCTCAAGCCTGCGCCTTTGGGCGTGCCTGAAGACGCCGGGCTGATTGAGCAGGCCAACTATGAGGAGCACCTGCACCTGCTGGCCGGCTGCGACTTGGTGATCGAGGCCATTGCCGAGCGCATGGATTGGAAACTGGCGCTGTATGAGCAGATCGCACCGGCATTGGCGGCACACACCATTGTGGCCAGCAACACCTCGGGCCTGAGCATCACCAAGCTCAGCGCAGCGCTGCCCGACAGCATCAAACCGCGTTTTTGCGGCATCCACTTTTTCAACCCACCACGCTACATGGCGCTGGTGGAATTGATCAACACCCCTGCCACGCAGCCCGAGGTGCTTGACCAACTGGAGGCTTTTGTCACTACAGGCCTGGGCAAGAGCGTGGTGCGTGCACAAGACACGCCCAACTTCATCGCCAACCGCGTGGGCATTGCCGGCATGCTGGCGACGATGAAAGAAGCGCAGACCTACGGACTGGGCTATGACGTGGTGGACGACCTGACGGGCAAGAAGCTGGGTCGCGCCAGCAGCGGCACCTTCCGCACCGCCGACGTGGTGGGGCTCGACACCATGTCGCACGTTATCAAGACGCTGCAGGACAACCTGACTGACGACCCGTTTTTTGCAAGCTACGCCACGCCGCCGGTGTTGTCGGCATTGATTTCAGCGGGTGCGCTGGGTCAAAAGACAGGCGCCGGCTTTTTCAAGAAAGTTGGCAAGGACATCCTGCGTCTGGAACCCACCGCCAACGGCGGCAAAGGCGACTATGTGCCGGCAGGCGGCAAGGCCGACCCCATCGTGGACCGCATGCTGAAGAAGCCTGCCGCTGAGCGCCTGAAGCTGCTGCGCGATAGCAGCAACCCGCAGGCGCAGTTCCTGTGGGCCATCCTGCGTGACGCCTTCCACTACGCCGCCGTGCACCTGCACAGCATTGCCGACAGCGCGCGTGATGTCGACTTCGCCATGCGCTGGGGCTTTGGCATGAAACAAGGCCCATTTGAGTTGTGGCAGGAAGCAGGTTGGCTGCAGGTGGCGCAGTGGGTGAAAGAAGACATAGATGCCGGCAAGGCGTTGAGCAGCGCGCCGCTGCCCGCATGGGTGTTCGAAGGTCCGGTGCCCACGTTTGGTGGTGTGCACCGACCTGAAGGCTCCTGGAGCGCGGCCC
>JANNMQ010000294.1:0-5413 GCA_031398045.1 Rubrivivax sp. | reverse complement strand
GTGGCCGTGCCCTATGGCGAACTGAACAGCCGCCAGCTGCGCCAGCTGGCCGTCATCGCACGCGACTTTGACCAGCAAGACGCTGGGCAAGCCCAGGCCCGCGGCGGTTTTGGCCACTTCACCACGCGCCAGAACATCCAGTTCAACTGGATACCGCTGCACCGCAGCGCCGATGTGATGGACCTGCTGGCTGATGTGGACATGCACGGCATCCAGACCAGCGGCAACTGCATCCGCAACATCACCAGCGACGCGCTGGCAGGCGTGGCCGCCGACGAAGTGATCGACCCCCGCCCCTACTGCGAAATCTTGCGCCAGTGGAGCACCTTCCACCCCGAATTTGCCTTCCTGCCGCGCAAGTTCAAGATCGCCGTGAACGGCGCGCATGAAGACCGTGCCGCCACCGCCTGGCACGACATCGGGCTGACTTTGAAACGCAATGAAGCCCGTGCCATCTGTTTTGCCGTGGCCGTGGGCGGCGGCATGGGCCGCACGCCAGTGGTGGCCACGCTCGTGAACGCCTTTGTGCCGTGGCAGCAGATCTTGGTGTTCATCGAAGCCGTGGTGCGCGTCTACAACCTGCACGGCCGGCGCGACAACCTGTACAAGGCACGCATCAAGATTCTGGTGAAGGCCGAGGGCCAGCGCTTCATCGACGCCGTGAATGCCGAATTTGCAGCGCTGGTGGCCGACCCGCTGACCACTTTCATCCCGCAGGCCGAATTCAACCGCGTGGCGGACAGTTTTGTGGCACCGGTGCAGGCCGTGACAGAAGCAGCGGATGACCGCACCGAGCCCCTGCCCGCCTACACCCGCTGGGCGCAGCGCAACGTGCACGCGCACCAGTTGGCGGGCTACCGCGCCGTGACGCTGTCGCTGAAGCGCGCCGGCCAACCGCCCGGTGACGTCACGGCCGACCAGATGGAGCGCGCTGCCGAGCTGGCCGACCGCTTCAGCCAGGGCGAACTGCGTGTCACGCACGACCAGAACCTGCTGCTGCCCTGGGTGCGCGCTTCTGAGTTGCGCGCGCTGTGGCTGGCCGCGCGCGAAGAAGGTTTTGCCACGCCCAACATCGGCCTGCTGACCGACATGATCGCCTGCCCCGGTGGCGACCTGTGCGCCCTGGCAAACGCGCGATCGCTGCCGATTGCCGCCGCCATCACCGAGCGTTTTGCAGACCTGGACGAACTGCACGACATCGGCGACATCGACCTGCACATCAGCGGCTGCATCAACAGCTGCGGCCACCACCACAGCGGCCACATCGGTGTGCTGGGCGTGGATAAAGATGGCAGCGAGTGGTACCAGCTGACGGTGGGCGGCGCCGACGGCAGCACGCTCAGCGGCGCAGCAGTGGCTGGCAAGGTGATCGGGCCCTCGTTTGCTGCTGATGAAGTGCCTGACGCCATCGAAGCGCTGATCAACACCTACTTGCGTGAACGCCGCAGTGGCGAGCACTTCATCCACACCGCACGCCGGCTGGGCACCCTGCCCTTCAGGCAAGCCGCCGATGCCACGCGGCGCAGCACGGCCGCTGTGGCCGGCTAACCACCGGTTAACCCACGGAGTGAACGCCATGCAAGACCACGCCATTACGTTCTACACCCACACCGACCCTTTGCCCGAAGGCGCCCAGGTGTTGGACAACAGCACCGATGTGCTGGCACAAGGCGAAGCACTGCGTAGCCAGCCCAAGCTGGTGCTGCAGTTTCCCAAGTGGACCGACGGCCGCGCCTACAGCCAGGCCGTGCTGCTGCGCAGCCGCGTCAATTTCAAAGGCGAGCTCATCGCCACCGGCGAGGTGCTGGCCGACATGCTGCCGTTGCTTCGCCGCTGCGGTTTCGACAGCGTGCAGCTGCAGGCCGGACAGCGTGTGGACACCGCACAGCGGGCGCTGGGTTTCATCAGCACACCCTACCAGCGTGTGCTGGCAGAACGCCGCGAAGCCGCTGCACGGCCATGAAAACGGGTTCATCAGCGATGCAGCTGTACGCACGTGCCTTGCCCGGGTTTGAAAGCCGGGTGCAGCACGCCCTGCAACTGCTGGCGCGCGCGGCAGAGCAACACGCGGGCTGCATCGTGCAGGCCACCAGCCTGGGTGTAGAAGACATGGTCATCACCGACCTGGTGGCGCGCCACCGGCTGATGGTGGAGCTGGCCACGCTCGACACCGGGCAGCTGCACCATCAGACCCTGGCGCTGATCCCGAGGCTGGAAGCCCGTTATGGGGTGCGTGTACGTCGCCTGCAACCCGTGGCAGCAGCCACCGTGCAGTTTGTCAGCCAGCACGGCGCCCTGGCCATGCGAGAGAGTGTGCAGCTGCGCAAAGCCTGCTGCCAGCTGCGCAAGCTGGAGCCGCTTTCTCGCATGCTGGAAGGCCGCACCGCCTGGATAACGGGCCTGCGACGTGAACAGTCTGCTAGCCGCGAAGACGTGCCATTCGAAAGCACCGACGAACAGGGCCGCAGCAAGCTGTGCCCGCTGGCCGACTGGAGCTGGGCCGATGTGTGGCACTACGTTGCGCTGCACGACGTGCCCACCAACCCGCTGCACGACGAGTTTTTCCCCAGCATCGGCTGCGAGCCCTGCACCCGCGCTGTTGCCGTCGGCGAAGACCCGCGCGCCGGCCGCTGGTGGTGGGAGGCAGACATCAAGGAATGTGGTCTGCATGTCAAACAAGAAATATCACCGCTGTCACTGGCCGGGAGCCCGTCATGAACGCCCACACACCGCTTGAGCACCTGTTGCCCGGCCTGGACCAACAACACCTGAACGCGCTGGAAGAGGAGGCCATCTTCATCCTGCGTGAAGTGGCAGCCAGCTTTGAGCGCCCGGCGCTGCTGTTTTCTGGCGGCAAAGACTCTTGCGTGGTGCTGCGGCTGGCCGAAAAAGCCTTCAAGAACCATGAAGGCGGCCAGCGGTTCAGCGGCCAGCTGCCGTTCCCGCTGCTGCATGTGGACACCGGCCACAACTTCCCCGAAGTCATTACCTTCCGCGACCAGCGTGTGGCCGAGATGGGTGAACGGCTGCTGGTGGGCAGCGTCGAGGACAGCATGCGGCGCGGCACCGTTCGTCTGGCGCATGAATTTGAATCGCGCAACGGCCACCAAACTGTGGCGCTGTTGGAAGCCATCGAAGAGCACCGCTTCGATTGCCTGATCGGCGGCGCTCGGCGCGACGAAGAAAAGGCGCGCGCCAAGGAACGCATCTTCAGCCACCGTGACAGCTTCGGCCAGTGGCAACCGAAGGAACAAAGGCCTGAACTCTGGAACCTGTTCAACACCCGCATCAGGCCCGGCGAGCATTTCCGCGCCTTTCCCATCAGCAACTGGACCGAATTGGATGTGTGGCTGTACCTGGCGCGTGAACAAGTGCCGCTGCCCAGCCTGTACTACAGCCACGAACGGCAGGTGGTGCGCAAAAAGGGCCTGCTGGTGCCCGTGACGGCGGTAACACCACCACAGCCTGGCGACGTGGTTCAGACGCTGCCGGTGCGCTTTCGCACCGTGGGCGACATGACCTGCACCTGCCCGGTTGAAAGCGACGCCCTGACGGCAGTGGACATCGTGGCTGAAACCCTGACCGTCACCGTCAGCGAACGCGGCGCTACCCGCATGGACGACCGCACCTCCGATTCCAGCATGGAACGGCGCAAAAAAGAGGGTTACTTCTGATGACCATCCACGCCGCAAAGTCCCCTGCCGGCAAGCTGCTGGCGCAGGCGCCACAAACCCAGCACCGCGCCTTGCGCTTCTTCACAGCCGGCAGCGTGGACGATGGCAAGAGCACGTTGATCGGCCGTTTGCTGTACGACAGCCGCGCCATCCTGGCCGACCAGCTGGACAACCTGCAAGCCCGCGCGGCCAACGTCCACACACCGGCCAACCAGGCTGCGGGCGGGCCGGACTTTGACCTCTCGCTGCTGACCGACGGCTTGGAAGACGAACGCGAACAGGGCATCACCATCGACGTGGCCTACCGCTACTTCACCACGCCCCAGCGCAAGTTCATCATTGCCGACGCCCCGGGCCACGAGCAGTACACCCGCAACATGGTGACGGCAGCGGCAGGCAGCGATGCGGCGGTGGTGCTGGTGGACATCACCAAGCTCGACACCCACGTTGACCACGTGCAGCTGTTGCCACAGACACGCCGGCATGCACTGCTGGCGCATTTGCTGCGTGTGCCCAGTATTGTGTTTGCCGTCAACAAACTGGACGCGGTGGCCAACCCCGCCCAGGCCTACGCCGCCGTGCAGCGCGCGCTGCTGGCATTTGCCGACCAGGCGCGCATACAGCTGGCTGCGGTGGTGCCGGTGTCTGCGCTGCGCGGCGACAACGTCACCAAGCCGCTGCTGGCGCCGTGGTACCAAGGCCCCAGCTTGCTTCAATTGCTGGAGAGCCTGCCCGCCGGCCCTGAAGACACGGCGGGCAGTTTCAGCCTGCCGGTGCAGTACGTGGCGCGCCAGGGCAGCGGCACGGGCGTGCAGCCCCGTGTGCTGTGGGGCCGCGTGGCGCAGGGCCGCGTGCGGGTGGGCGACAAGGTGCAGGTGTTCCCCAGTGGCGAACAGGCCGTGGTGGCCGAGGTGCGCCACGCCAGCCATGCGGCCGGGCAAGCGCAGGCGGGTGAATCGGCAGGCATCGTGCTGGACCGCCAGCTCGACGTGTCACGTGGCAACTGGCTGGCGCAGCCGAACACCTTGCACAGCAGCCGCAGCTTCAGCGCCACCCTGGCCTGGCTGGACACCGAGCCGGCCGTGCCCGGCCGCAAGTACCTGCTGCGCCACGGCCACCAGTGGGTGCAGGCGCGCCTGGTGGCCGTGGACCAGCGGCTGGACATCCACACCCTGCAGCGCAGCCCCAGTGCGCAACTGCAGGTCAACGACATCGGCGAAGTTCGGTTTGAGTTGCAGCAGGCACTGCCACTGGCCGCCTATGCCGACAACCGCGTGGGCGGCGCTTTGATCGTGGTTGACCCCGCCAGTCACCGCACCAGCGCTGCTGTGCTGGTGCACCAGACCACAGTCGACCAGGCGCAGGCCTGAGCCTCTGCAAAGCCGGCGCTGCAGCTACACAGGCTCTGCAGCTACAGGCTCTGCAACTGCCACCCGCAGCTGCTGCCAGACCGGCCACGCGGGCGGCGCACAGGCCGCGAGCAACCCTGCGCCTGACGCGGCCCAAGCGCGCCTTGCTGGGGCGCACCCTAAAATGCGTGGTTTGCACGGTTGGCCTCAGCGCCCTGCAATCCCCGCCTATCCACCGAGCCTGGACATGACCCACGTTGTTCTTGAATCCTGCATCCGCTGCAAATACACCGACTGCGTTGATGTGTGCCCCGTCGATTGTTTTCGCGAAGGCCCCAACATGTTGGTCATCGACCCCGATGAATGCATCGACTGCGCGGTCTGCATACC
>JANNMQ010000279.1:0-2066 GCA_031398045.1 Rubrivivax sp. | reverse complement strand
GGCTGCACCGGGTATGACTGGCCGTCGATGTCCAGCATGGCCAGCCCTTCCAGCAGCACCACACTTTCTTCGCAGTTGTGGCTGTGGAAAGGTATGGCGGCACCGGGCGCAAATTCGGTAATGCCGTTGATGAAACCTTGGGCGCCGATGGCCGGCGACACCAGCGGCGTGGTCTTGGCGCCGCCGCCGCGATCGTGGCTCTTGATTTGCGATGGGCGCAAGACCTGGGGTTGCAGGGCGGTGGTTGTGCTCATGGTGTGATCTCCAGGTAGGGAAGGGCGTCGGGTAGCGGCAGAGACCGCTGGGGATGTGGTGGCCGTAAGTCTGGGGCCGCGGCTTGCTCACTCGGCCTTGATGTTGTTGTCCTTGATGGCTTTGCCGTAACGCGTCAGCTGTTCACGCACAGTGGCCAGCATCACGTCGGGTGTGCTGCCGGTGCGCAGCAGGCCCAAGGCGGCGTAGCGCGTCTGGATCTCGGGGTCGGCCAGCGCCTTCACCACCTCACTGTGCAGGCGGTCCACGATCTCTTTGGGTGTGCCCTTCGGCGCCGTCATGCCAAACCAGGTGCTGTATTCGAAGCCGCTGATGCCGGCCTCTTTCAGTGTCGGTGTGTCGGGGTATTCAGCCTGGCGCTGGTCGGCCATGACCCCGATCAACTTCAGCTTGCCGCTCTTGGCCAGGCTGGCCACGGTGGCGATGCCTTGCACGGTGATGTCAACTTGGCCACCCGCCACGTCCAGCGCGGCCTGGCTGGCACCGCGGTAGGGCACGTGTTTGATGTCGATGCCGGTGTGCGCAGCAAAAAGCGCACCGCCCAGGTGCTGCGGGCTGCCGTTGCCGCCCGAAGCGTAGGTGTATTTGCCGGGCGCGGCCTTGGCAGCGGCCACCAGGTCGGCCGCGTTTTTCCATGGTGAGTTGGTGGCCACGGCGATGCTGAATTCGATGGTGGCCACACGCGACACATGCACAAAGTCGGTCACCGGGTTGAACGGTGTGTTGGGGTTCAGGTTCGGCACCATGGTCAGGATGCTGTCGTTGAAGCCGCCAATGGTGTAGCCATCGGGCGCAGCCTTGGCCAGCTGTTGCGCACCGATGATGCCGGCCGCGCCGACGATGTTTTCCACCACGATGGTCTGGCCCATGTTGGTGCCCATCTTCTGCGCCAACAGGCGCGCCGCCACGTCCACTGCACTGCCGGCAGCCAAGGGCACGATCATGCGTATGGGCTTGTTGGGGTAGCTGCCTTGGGCCTGCGCTGGTGAAGTCAGCGCCAAGGCCAGGCCGGCTGCAGCCGCAATAAAAATCGCCAGCGCTGTACGCCGGTTCTGGCTTGGGCTTGCGGGTAGTTTCATGGTGTCTCCGGTGATGGGTGGTGTGTGTGGGGCGGTGTCCTGGGTTCGGCTTCAGACCGTCAAACCGTCAGCCCCAGCACACGTATCGCGTTTTCGCCCAGTATGGCCAGCCGATCGTCATCGCTGAGTTCGGGCGTGGCCATCACATGGGCCACGGGGTTTTCTTCCCAAGGGATGGGGTGGTCGGTGCCGATCATGATTTGCGCCGCGCCCACTTCAGCCACCAAATGGCGCAAGGCTTCGGGCGTGAAAACCAGTGCGTCGTAGTAGATCTGGCGGATGTATTCGGTCGGCTTTTTCTTCAGCTGGATGCTGGGGTTGCAATTCTGCGGCGACACAAAACAGCTGCGGTCCATGCGCGGTGCGTAAGAACCCAGAAAACCGCCACCATGGGCGCCCAGCACTTTCAGGTCCGGGAATTTGTCGAACACACCTTCGAAGATCAGTTTTTGCAGCGCGATGGTGGTGTCGAGCGGGTTGCCGATGACGTTGGACAACCAGCCGTTGCCCTTGAAGCGGGCCTGCAGTTCGGGTGTGCTTTGCGGGTGGATGAACAGCATCACACCCAGCTCCTGCGCTTTGGCCAGCACGGGGTGGAACTGCGCGTCGCTGAAGTCCAAGCCAGCCACGTTGCCGCCGATGGCCGCACCCTTCAGGCCTTGTTGGTTGACGGCCTCTTCCAGCATCTGCACCGCCAGGTCTGGGAACTGCATC
>JANNMQ010000266.1:0-14949 GCA_031398045.1 Rubrivivax sp. | reverse complement strand
TCGACTTGTGCCATGTCGGCCTTGCTCGCCCAAACGTCGTTTTCGGCGCAGCCGAAGTAGCTGTCGCACTGCAGTTGCTGCACCATGACGTGCGGTGAATCGGCGTCGGCCGTGACCATGCGGGCGCCGTGGATGGACGCGATGCAGGCCACTCGGTCGGCGAAGGCCGTGGCCGCCCAGACCACAAATGGACCGCTCATGCAGTAGCCCACGGCGCCGATGTGCCGCGCGTCGGCCGCGGCATAACCGTCTGCAAAGTCCAGCATCGCCTGCGTGTCGCACAGCGTGGTGGCATGCGTCAGCGATGCCATGTGCGCAAACATCACCTTCAGGTTCTCTTCGGTGCGTTCGGCCAACCAGAAGTCGCGGCTGCGGCGGTAATACAAGTTGGGCAAGACCACGCAATAGCCCACCGCCGCGATGCGCCGCGCCATGTCGTGCAGCTCTTCGCGCTTGCCCGGTGCGTCCATGTAAAACAGAACCACCGGGAATGGCCCGCCTTCGTCGGGGTGCACCACCAAGCTGTTCATCGCGCCGTCGGCGGTGGCGATGTCGATGTGCTGCTCAATCATGGCGGGCGCTGCTGTTGAAGGTGGGTGCTGGGAGTGTAGAAGCTGCTGCAGGTGCAGGCCCGCGCGGCAAGGCAAAAACAACAAGGCCGGCGCTTGTGACGGCGCCGGCCAGCTAAGTTTCAGAGTGCAACCAAAAAGGGCGGCTGCCGCAGCGGGCTTGTGCCACGTTGCGCTAACCGCGCCCCAACCGCGTCAAAGAACGGGTGGGCCCTTTTTGTCCTTGGCAAACCAGCTGTCGCTGGCCTTCAGCTGCCAGGCGGCCAACTGGTCTTCAGCCTCTTCCTTGGCCACACCGTAGCGTTGTTGGATCAGCCCAGCCAGTTGGTCGCGGCGGCCTGCGACCACGGTCAGGTCCTGGTCGGTCAGCTTGCCCCATTGTTCTTTCGCTTTGCCGACAACCTCTTTCCAGTTGCCTTCAATTTGTTCCCAGTTCATGGTGCGTCCTTCGTGTTGGGTTGGGTTGGAAGCTCGATCAAGGACGAATGGCGATTTCGTTCTTCACCGCTTTCACGCCGTCCACTTTCCAGGTCAGAGCCTCAGCGGTGGTGCGCTCGGCTGCGTTCTTGGAAAAACCCGACAGCATCACGGTGCCCTTCAGCGTTTCCACGCTGATGGCCGCAGCGTCGACCAGCTTGTTGTCAATGAAGCGTGCTTTCACGGCTGTGGTGATGGCGGTGTCGTCGATGTAGGCACCCACCGATTCCTGGCCACGCGTTACGGCGCAACCAGTGGCGGTGACGAGTGCAAACGAAGCCAGAGCGGCAGCAAACGTGAGGCGGGTGATGCCGGTGCGGACCTTGGAAAGGCTGCTGGTGGTGGTGACAGTGGTGGTCATGTAAATGCTCCTGCTAGGGTGGTTGAGAAAGCGGCCTCCTGCCTGCCCACCGCAACGACTTGACGTTGCGAAGACTCGGTTTCAGCCCATGAATGCAGTCTAGAAAACCAGCCCTGCGCTGCCCGTCGGTGGGCAACGCAGGGCGTTGTAGGACAACAGGCTTTTGCAGCCCTGTGTGGGTCAGCGCACCGACTCTGCCAGCAGGCTCGCGCAGGCTGTAGGGCTTAGGAGCGGCCGTGTCCGCACCGGTATGCATGCGGGTAGGCCCGGCTCTACAACCTGCTTGCACAACACTTTTTTTCTATCAACTCAAAGGCCCCTTGCATGTCTACCCAACCCTCCAAGTTTCACAGTGATGCAGCACCCGCACTGGCTTTGCACACCCGGCAGCAGCGCCCGCCAGCCCCACCAGCGGCCCCACCAGCGGCCTCACCAGCGCTGGCGCTGGGCTTGGTGATGTTGTCTTCACTGGCCCTGGGTCTGGGTGGGTGCGCCACACCGCCCATGCCTACCGATCAAATTGCAGTCACCACGGCTGCCATCGCACACGCTGAAGCCGCTGGTGGGCAATCGTTGGCCCCCGCCGAGATGGGCATGGCACGCGACAAGCTGCGCCGCGCCAATTTGGCCGTGACTGCAAACGCCCCCACCGAGGCGCGCCGTTTGGCGCAGCAAGCCCAGGTGGATGCTTTGCTGGCTGAAGCCAAGACCGAAAGCAGCAAGGCACAGAAGGCCGCTGACGAAGTGGCGGCTGCCAGCCGTGCGTTGCGTGAAGAGATGGGACGCAAGGCGCCGTAAGACTTTTACTGCCGCCCGTCACTGCCGCCCCCACCGCTGCAACCCTTGTTAACACCGCAACTTATGAAACACACCATGAACAAAAAACACCCCACCCTGGCCGCGAGTCACCCGACTGCGGGCCGCTTGGCGCCGCTGACTCTGATGCCGCTGGCTGCGCTGGCCTTGCTGGCTGCCTGCGCCGGTGCACCCGCCACGAACCCGCGCGTGGAAGACGCCCGCAACAGTCTGCGCGCCGCGCAGTCTGACCCCAAGACCCAGGGCCTTGCTGGTGGTGAATTGCGCCAGGCTACCGAAGCCTTGGCTGCTGCCGATGCCGCCGTGGCGCAGCGCGAAGACACCGCTGCCATAGACCACCTGGCCTACCTGGCCCAGCAACGTGTGGGCCTGCTGCAAGAAGCTGGCAACCGCCGCGCCGCAGAGGCCGCCGTGGCGCGTGCCAACAGTGAACGCGACCAGTTGCGCCTGGCAGCCCGCACGCAGGAAGTGACGGCGGCACAGAACCAGGCTGCGGCGTCGCAGCTGAACGCCATGGTGTCGCAGCGCCAGGCCGAATCTGCACAGCGCGATGCACAGACCTCACAACGCAGTGCCGAAGGTGCCCTGCGCGACACGGTGACCGCGCAGCGTCAAACCGAGCTGGCACAGCAGCAGACGGGTGACGCTGAACGCCGCGCCGCTGCGTTGCAAGCACAGCTGACCGCGCAACTGAACGAATTGAACGCCAAGAAAACAGACCGTGGCATGGTGGTCACCATCGGCGACGTGCTGTTTGACACCGGCCAATCGCAAATCAAGAGCGGTGGCTTGCGCAGCATGGACAAGTTGGTCGACTTCATGAAAACCTATCCAAAACGAAGCGCGGTGATTGAAGGCTTCACCGACAGCGTGGGCAGCGACGACCTGAACCAGGCCTTGTCTGCCCGCCGCGCTGACGCTGTTCGCGCTGCACTGGTGGGTATGGGCGTGGCCAGCGAACGGCTGACCGCCAAAGGCTACGGTGAAGCTTTCCCGGTGGCCGGCAACGAAAACTCAGGCGGACGGCAGATGAACCGCCGCGTGGAGATCGTGCTGTCTGACGACGGCGGCGTGGTGGCGCCGCGCTGAACGTGGTGCTGCAGCCCACCAGCGGTGGGCTGCAAAACGCGCCAGCGCTGCGGCGGCAGTTTTGAGCCGCGCGGCTGAACTGGATGACCTGAAAGGCTTGCCGTTGGCAAGGCCTTTTGAAGTGATGCACCAATGTCCTGTGCACCATTCGAAGCTTCCAGTATTCATGACACCACACAACCCGTTTGGGCTGAGCCTGTTGAAGCCCTGCCCCCACCGCGGCGGCGCGGGTCTTTCCGCCTACGGCTGTCAGCACTGATACGCAGGCAGTTGAACAAACCTGCGGCAGCCACTGCAGGTTGGCGCTGCAATTGGTGCACCTGCCAGCACCGGTGGGCGCGTGAAACCAGTGCGCTACGTCGGCAGCCTTAAACTGGTGCGCGGCGCGATAATTGCATGCGGCGCACAAGCCAAGGCACCCGCCCAGTTTGTTCTGTGCGATGCTAGACCGTGTTGGCGCTGCGACTTGTCTAGACTGGAGTGAGCCGGGCCTGCACACGCGGCTGTTGCAAGCACCCCCTGACCCGCGCGGAGACCCTTTATGTCTAACAAACTGGCCGCACCCCGCAGTGCAGCCTCGGCCACCGCCGCCACGCTGCCTGACCCACTTCGGAACGAGCTGCTGGCCGCGTTGCCTGAAGCCGAGTGGGCCCGGTGGCAGCCGCAGTTGGAATATGTGGCGTTGCCGCTGGGCTTGGTGCTTTATGAATCAGGCCGCACGCTCAGCCATGTGTACTTTCCCACCACGGCCATCGTTTCGCTGCTGTATGTGATGGAAAACGGCGCCTCGGCCGAAATCGCTGTGGCGGGCAACGAGGGTTTGGTGGGCATTTCGCTGTTCATGGGTGGTGGCTCCACCCCCAGCCGCGCCGTGGTGCAAAGCGCGGGTGTGGGCTACCGGCTGCGTGCGGCGGTGGTGCAGCAAGAATTTGAAAACTCGCACCCGGTGATGCACCTGCTGCTGCGCTACACCCAGGCGCTGATCACGCAGATGTCGCAAACGGCGGTGTGCAACCGCCACCACACGCTGGACCAGCAGTTGTGCCGCTGGTTGCTGCTGAGCCTGGACCGCCTGGACAGCAACGACCTGGTGATGACGCAGGAACTGATTGCCAACATGCTGGGCGTGCGCCGCGAAGGCGTGACCGAAGCCGCGCTGAGCCTGCAGAAGGCGGGAGTGATTCGCTACACACGCGGCCACATCACGGTGCTGGACCGCCCGGCGCTGCAGCAACGCACCTGCGAGTGTTATGCGGTGGTCAAGCGCGAATACAGCCGCTTGCTGCCTGTGCGCACGGCCCGCTGAGGCAACCACCACGGCGGGCCTGGTATTGCGCCTAACGTTGGGTCTAACCTTGGGCCTAACCTGGGGCCTGGCAGCTGAGGCACTTTGTACGCCAGTGCACAGTCAAAGCAGGCAGAGACAGCCAGACTGGTTCCCACACAAAACGGCCCGGCTTGGGTCTGGCGTGGCTGTTGGAGTGCATGTTTGGACGCCGTACAGAACCAATTGATCAACAGGTTGCCGCGCAACGACCGCTTGCGTCTGCTGGCCGCTTGTGAAAGCGTACAACTGATAGCGGGTGAGGTGCTGTATGAGGCGGGAGCCCCGCTGCGCCATGCCTATTTCCCGGTGGATGGTTTCATCTCTTTGCTGACGCGCATGGAAGACCACCCCAGCCTGGAAGTGGGCATGGTGGGGCGCGAAGGTCTGTTTGGCGCGTCGGTGGCCATGGGTGTTGGCGTGGCGCCTTTTCAGGCTTTGGTGCAGGGCCCCGGGTCGGCCTGGCGCATCACAGTGGCAGCCCTGCGCACCGAGCTGGAGCAAAGTGCCGCACTGCGCAGCAACTTGCTGCGTTATCTGTTTGTGGTGATGGAACAGATGGCCACCTCGGCGGCCTGCCTGCGCTTCCACCTGATAGGCCCGCGGCTGGCGCGTTGGCTGCTGATGAGCGAAGACCGCGCCCATGCCAGCCACTTTCACGTCACCCATGAATTTTTGGCCAGCATGCTGGGCGTGCGGCGGGTGGGTGTAACGGTGGCGGCGGGTGATCTGCAACGCCAGGGCCTCATCAGCTACCACCGTGGCCAAGTGCAGGTGCTCAGCCGCAGCGGGCTGGAAGCTGCCGCCTGCTCTTGTTATGCGCGCCAGCGGCTGGCTTACCAGTCACAGTGGCCTTGAGGCCCCAATGCGGCACTGGTTGGGCCCGAACGCGGCTTGAAACCTGCGGCTTGACTAATGCCTGGCCGCTGTTTGGTCTGGAGTCTGCGCTGGAGTTCGCGCTGAATTTCGCGCTGAATTTCGCGCTGGAGTATGGGCCTCAGCATGCGCAGTGGTGGCGGGTGTCGAGGGCTGGCGCGCTGGCGGGGCCAACAACAAACGCAGCAACTGCGGCAACCAAGACGACGCCGCTTGGGCCCGCTGCTGCGGCGACGCCGAGGGCGGTGCCACCAGCGCTGTCAACAGCCCTGGCAAGACACCCGCCATCAGGCCAGATGAGACGCGGGGCAGCACGGCAGCCAGCAACCCCGGCAGCAACGCCGCGCCCAGCACGCGGCCATTGACACGCCGCCAGGGCTTGAACCAAACCAGGGCAGCGCCCACTGCAGCGGCAGCCAGCAGCAGGCTTACAGGATGCTTTTTGAGCAGCGGGCGGGCAGAGGCGTTGGCGGCCTGCAGACCGAAAGTGGCCACGGTGTGCAGCGGATGGGGAGCCCACCACTTGCGCCACCGTGCCAGCAGCTGCGTGACGGGTTGTGGCCTGCGGGCTTGGTCAACCGGTGAGCCAGAGCCAGAGACCGAGCGCACGCCCCCATCATGTTCCGCGGACGCCGCAGCGGGCACCGTATCGACAAAACCTGCGGCCCCGGGTGCTGACGATGGCGCTGAGGCGGGGTGATTGCCACGCTCGACGCCAACTTCCGGCGCTCGTTCCGGCGCCCGGCCTAAGGCTTGCTGCAAACGCAGACGCGATTGCGCCAGCTTGGAGGCGGCGTCTTGTGCTGCTGATTGGTTCATGGCTGCGCGCCCTGGCGTTGCAGCAACTGCAGGTCGGCCTGCCACTGGCGGGCCAGCCTGTCGACACGGGCTTCGGCGCCGCCGTCGGACGTGCGTTGCGCGGCCACCCAGCAGCCTGCCGCCAGGGCCAGCATCAGCACCGGCACCAGCACCAGCACCCAGACAACACCAGGTTGGGCCAGCTGTGCAGCCGATGTCACCGACCACAACATCAAGGCCACCGCCGCCAGGCTAAGACCCATCACCACCGCGATGGCGGCGGCAATTTGCAACACCAGGCGGCTGCGCCAGCCCGTCAGCGCGGCACGGCCTTCTGCAGCCAGCAAATCGGCCCAAGCCGATGCATGAGCAGCCAGCAGTTGCGGCCGCGTGGCCAACAGCTCAAGCCAGGGGTTCAGCAGGGCCATGGCAACAGCGGCTTGTGCAAAAACTGTCGCTCAATGACGCGAACGCGACATCAGGCTGATCAAAGCCACTAAGGCTGCACCGGTGGCGGCAGCGATCAGCAGGGCCTTGATGGGTTCGTCTTTCACGTAATGTCGTGTGTCTTCGCTGGCCTTGAGGGCACGCTCACGCACTTGCTGCGCCGTTTCACGCACCGCATTCACGCCGCGTTGGCTGAGATGGGTGGCTTCCTCTTGCAGATGGTGGGCACGACTGGAAAAGCCTTCCAGGGCTTGGTCGGCCGCGGCCGCAGCGCGGTCTACCAAGTTGCTGGGGGTATCGGTGCTTGGATAGGTGGACATGATGGTTCCTTGAAGTGGTGAAAGAAAAAAAAGCCTCTGCAAACAGGGTGTGTCAGCCGAACTTCAGCAGCACAGCACCGTGCAAGATGTCAAAGGTACGGGGAAGGGGCCGGGCTGTCAGCCCTTGCGCAAAACACCGACCAAAAAGCTGACGACGGCCATGACGAGAAAGACCACAAACAGCACCTTGGCGATGCCCACAGCGCCGGCTGCAATGCCGCCGAAACCAAAGATGGCAGCGATAAGGGCGATGACCAGAAAGACAACGGCGTAGTGCAGCATGATGGGCTCCGTGAGTTGCGGGACAGTGGGTGCCTACAGTTTGCTGGCCCGCAACCCGCTGTTGAATCGGCTGCCGCGCCGCGCAGGTGTAGGACTAAGCCCACAGGCCACGGACCCAATTCACGTTTCCGAAATGGGCGGCTCTTGGCACGGGTTTGAGGAGTGTCAGCACACGGCAGCTTCGATGGTTGCGCCCTGGGCCGGCAGGCGCACGTCGATGCGTGTGCCCCGTCCGGGCGCGGTGCTCAGCTGCAGGCTGCCCTGTTCGGCCTGCACCCGGTAGCGCATGCCCAGCAGGCCATGGGCCGAGCGTGGCTGAAGCTGCGCATCAAAGCCAACGCCGTCGTCGCGCACCAACAGCTGCACGGGCCCAGGCTGCTGCGTGCAAGCGTCGTCTGGCAGCAGGCCCAGGCGCAGCCAGACCTGGCGCGCTTGGGCATGTTTGCTGATGTTGTTCAGCGCTTCCTGCACCAGCCGGTAGACCATCAGTTCGGCCGATGGTGACAGTGGCACGGGCTGCAGTTCGCAGTGCACGGGCGTGCCCGAGACTTCGGTGTACTCGCGTGCCAAGGTTTGCAGCGTGGGCACCAGGCCCAGGAGGCGCAGCGAAGAAGGGTGCAGGTCTTCGGTGATGCGGCGCTTCAGCGCGATCACGCTGTCCAGCATCTGTACCAGGTGGTGGAGCCTGTCCAGAGCGTCTGACAAGCCTGTGACGGGCACGGACATGACCACATCTTTTGCCGAAGCCACCACCCCGCCGGCAACCCCACCCAGGCCGACCAAGCGCGTGCGGATGCGCGCCGCGTCCAGTTTGGCTGCTGTCAGCAGCGAGCCCAGTTCGTCGTGCAGGTCGCGTGCCAGGCGGCTGCGTTCGTCTTCGCGTGCGGTCTGCAGGTGCTCCGTCAGTTCGCGCAATTCACCGGTGCGCTGTTGCACCGTGGCTTCCAGCGTGGCCGCATGCGCCAGCGCCACACGCTGCAGTGCCAGACCCTGGCGCATCACCCAGTACAGCGCCACCAGGCAGATCACGCTGAGCACAGCCACCCCTACACGCGCCAGCATCAGCGTGCGCAGCAGGTCCGCGCGGTGTTGCGCCAGGGTGGCGACATCCAGCGTCTGCGCCTCCATGGCCAGGACGTGCAGCGAGGCCATCCACTGCCAGTACCCCACTTCGCCAAGGGCCACCATCACCACCGCAGCCACCACCGCCAGAGGCAGCACCCACGGCCGGTGCGTCAGCACCTTTAACAACTTCTTGTGCTGCTGGTCGGGGCGGGTAACCGTCGCGGGTGCAGGCAACGGCGTCGTCGACGAAGCTTGTAGGGACGCTTGCATCGGCGCTTGCAACATACCCGCCGTCATGAAGGAACATTCATCCGTCCATGGCGTTTCCGCTGCCATCGGCAGGGCAGAAGCAGCGGTGCGTGTGGCGATGGTGCATCCTTGGCGGGCCTTCACGGCGGAAGGCATCAGGGTTTCACTGTGCAAGCGGCGGCCGGGCCAGTCTGTACGGTGGCAGACGCTCTGGCTGCGAAACCCTCTCCAAGCACGCAGCCCACCCGCGCCGGCAAGCAGGCCTGCTACCGTCCGGCGTTGCGTGTCAGCAACAATCTGCGCTCGGCGCCGGCAGGCGAACCTGCACAGCCGAGGTGCCACGCCACCCGCGCACCACAAGGCGGGGCGTGGAAGTCTCAGTGCAGCTGATGGGCCAAGGCCTGGCAATACGCGATCAGCGCGTCGATCTCGGTGGATTTATCAAACACACTGTCGGCGCCCAACGCCAGGCAACGTTCACGCATGGCGGGGGTGGCGTAGTTGCTCAGCACCACCTGGTGCGCGCGCTGGCCGCGGCCATCTTTATAGCCCACGTCGGCCATGCCCGCGCTGCGGCCATTGGGCTTGATCATCTGCGCCGCGCGCAGCAGCCCCAGGCCCGAGCCGCTTTTCAAGAACAGGTCGATGATCACCAAGTCCACCGTGTGGGCGGCCAGCCAGACCAGTGCGCTGGTTTCGTCCTCGGCATAGCCCATCACCTTCACTGGCGTCAGCTCTTCGAGTGTGGCAATCAGGCTGACGCGGATTACGGGGCTGTCTTCCACAAGATAGGTCTGCAGCTGGGTCATCACTTGCACGGAGTCGGTGCCGCCGAGTGTGCGCCGCAACCCTGCTTGCCGGGCGTCGGTGTGGTGCGCTGTTGGGTGTAGGTGGGGGCCTACGCTGTGCCCGTTGCGGGCTGGGCCGCAGGTGGGGCTGTAGGTGCAGGCCCATCAGCTGGCCTGCGTTCATCACGCACGATGCATCCGTCCACCAGCTCCACCACGCGGTCGCAGCGCGCCGCCAGGCGCGGGTCGTGCGTGACGATCAAAAAACTGATCTGCAGCTCGGCATGCAGGCGGCGCATCAGCGCAAACACCTCGTCTGAAGAGGCCGTGTCCAGGTTGCCGGTGGGTTCATCGGCCAGCACCAGCGGGGGCTGCAGCACCAACGCACGCGCAATGGCCACCCGCTGCTGCATGCCACCCGACAGTTCCCCCGGGCGCTTGCTGAGGGCGTCGTCCAGGCCCATCGCGGACAGCACCGCGCGCGCCCGCACCAGCTGCTGCGCGCTGACATGCCCTTCGCGCATCAGCGCCGGCAGCGTCACGTTCTCAAGCGCCGTGAAGGCCGGCAGCAGGTGGTGAAACTGGAACACAAAACCCAGCGTGCGGCTGCGCAGCGCGGTCAGTGGGGCGTCGGCCAGGCCGCTGGTTTCCTGGCCCTGTACCCGGTAGCTGCCGGCAGTGGCTGCCTCCAGCAGCCCGATGATGTTCAGCAGCGTGCTTTTGCCTGATCCCGAAGGGCCGATGAGCGCCACAAATTCACCCCGCTCCAGCGTGAGCGACACACCGTGCAGCACCTCGGCCTCGTTGGGCAGGCCGATGTTGTAGCGCTTGCGGATGTTGGTCAGCGCGATCAGCGGTGCTGCGCTGGTTGCGGCATCGGGGGCCGTTGTTGACGCACCGGCACTCACATCCGTATCGCCTGCGCCGGGTCCAGCTGTGCCGCGCGCCGCGCCGGTGCCACGGCTGCCAACACGCCGCACACCGTGGCGATGGCGGCTATGCGCAGGGCCAGCCCTGGCGCCAGCGAGATGGCAAACAGTGGCAGGCCGTCAGAGCCGCGCACGAAGGTGGTGAAGGCCGCTATCAAAGCCACCGCCAGCACCACACCCAACGCCGAGCCCAGCGCGCCGACGATGGCACCTTGCAGCAAGAACACCCGCAGCACCTGGCCGCGGCTGGCGCCCATGGCACGCAGAATGCCGATTTCGCGCCGCTTCTGCACCACCGACACCACCAGCACGCTGGCGATGCCCAGCACCACCACCACCATCACCACGGCGCGGATGAGCCCGGTGCTCACACTTTGTGCGTTCAGCGCCGACACCAGGCTGGCGTTGGTTTCTTGCCAGCTTTCCACCTTGTAGGGCCAGCGCTGTGCCAGCTGGGCGGCCAAGGTCTGCGCGCCAAACACGTCGTGCAGCGTGAGGTCGATGTTGGTGGCGCCGCCGGGCAGGCCGACCAGGCTTTGTGCGGCGCGCAGCGGCACGATGACGGTGCGGCGGTTCAGTTCACGCACACCCAGGTCCACCAGCGCAGTGACGCGGGCCGACTCGGTGATGGCGCTGTCGCCTGCCGCCGTGTTGCCCGTGACGATGATCAAACGGTCGCCCACCTGCACACCCAGGTCTTGCGCCAGTTCGCGGCCGATGACGGCTTCACCTGGGCCCAGCCGCGCCGTGCCGGCCACCACCTTGCTGCGCAGGTTGACGATGCGGTCGTAGCGGTCCAGGTCCACACCCACCACTGCAATCGACCGCTGCGCCTGCCCGCGCAGCGCCAGCCCGGCGCCGGCCACCATGGGTGACACGGCGGCCACGCCCGGCAGTGCTTCCAGCAGTGGCACCAGGCTTTGCCATTCGCCCAGCGAACGCGGGCGCTGCGCGCGCGGCTGCGTCTGCTGCAGCACGGTGGTGCCAGCGGGCAGCTCGGTGCGCGCGCGCGCCACCACGTCATCCAAGGCGCTGAGGCTGATGTGCGGCTGCGCGCCCAGTGTTTTTTCCAGCGTATTGGCTTGCAGGCCGGCGATCAGCGCCGAGATGTAGGCCACCACCGCCACACCAGCGGCCACGCCGACGATGATCAGCACCGACTGCATGCGCCCTTCACGCAAAAAGCGCACGGCCACGCGGCGTTCGAATCCCAGCCAGACAGCCATGGCAATCAGCAGACCATGAAGGTTAGCGTCCCATGGCGTTGGTCAGCGCAGCACCGGCGTTGGTGGCTGCACCAGCCTGTGCCATCGTGGCACTGGCCGTGGTGTCAGCCCGCGCGCGCTGGCCGGGCGCGGGCGCGGGGCCCAGCAGCACCACGTCGCCGGCGGCAACACCTTGCAGCACTTCGGCCACCGCCAGCGTTCGCAGGCCCAGCACCACCGTGCGCGCCTGCACACGCCCGTCCTGCATCAGCCACACCGTGTTGCTGTTGTCGGCTGCCGCATCCGTGCCAACGGCACCGCGCAGCGCCGATAACGGCACCACCAGCGCGCTGGCGCGGCGTGCGGTTTCCACTTCCACCGACAGGGTCATGTCTTCGCGCAAAAAGGCGGGCGCTTGCGGCACCACAAACTTCACCTCCACCGAGCCGCGCTGCGCGTCCACCAGCGGCGCTATCGACAGCACCTGCGCCGCAAAACGCTGCTCGGGAAACGCATCGGCACGCACCTGCGCGGCCTGCCCAGGCTGCAACTGCTGCAGGTAGCGTTCGTCCACCGGCGCCAGCAGTTGAACGGGCCCCGCCAGCGCCAGCGTGAACAAAGCGCGGCCTGGTTGCACGATCTGGCCCGGCTCTACCGCGCGGCTCAGCACCCGGGCCTGGGCCGGCGTGGTGATCACGGTTTGCGCCAGCCGCGAACGGGCGGCCTGCGTGGCCGCCTGCGCCACGGCCAACTGCGCCTGGGCCTGCAACACGTCGGTGCCGCGTTCGTCGTTGGCGCTGGCCTGTGCACGTGCTGCCGTTTGCTGCGCTTGCGCCACCGCCACCGCACGCTGCGCCTCGTCTTGCCGCGCGATGCTGACAAAACCCCGTGCCACCAGGTCTTGGGTGCGGCGCAATTCCGCCTGCGCGGCCAGCAACACCGAATCGGCCTGTGCCACACCGGCCTGCGCACCGCTGCGGCCGCTGCTGCGCAGCCCCGCCAAGCGCGCGGCGGCCTGCTGTTCGCTGGCTACGGCCTGTGCCAGCGCGGCGCGCCATTCGGCGTCTTCCAGTTGCAGCAGCACATCGCCGGCCTTGGCGGGGTCACCTTCGCGCAGCAGCACCTGCGCCACACGCCCCGTGATGGTGGCGCCCACTTCCACCCGCGACGTTGTGGCCACGCGGGCTGAGAACTGCAGCGTGCGCACCAGCGGCGCAGCCTGTACCACCACCGCCGCCACGGCCGGTGCACGCCACATCCACCAGGCCCCCACCACCGCCAGCAGCAAGGCCAGCACTCCCAACAACCACCCTGTGCGACGCAACATGGAAAGCATTGTTGCACCCCGTTCGAGCGCCGCTGGCAGCACCGTATGCAGAACCGTTCGCAGCCCCGTTCACAGGCCGCCAAGCCGTGCGGCTGCTGCACCGACGCCGGTTCAGCGGGCGTTGGCGGGCCCTGGAGCGCGAGCCACCAGGCTGACGCGGGCTTTTCAGTCTGCAGGCAGCAGCGCCTTTTCGATGCGCCGCCGTGCCACGCGAGTTTTGGGCATGGGCTGGTCCCACCACATGCGCACGTCTGCTTCCAGGCCTAGGCCGTGCATGTAGTTGTAGATGGCCTTCTTGAGGCCCGCGCCCAGCGCACCGTGGTCCACACCGGTGGGGTCTTCAAAGCCGATGTCGTTGCGCGCAAACAAGGGCCCGGGTGGGCCGGGTGGCGCGGCGGGTAGCACCAGCTTCACGCCATAGTCCTGCGGGTTCAGCCCCACCGGTGAATGCACGGTGCAGGTAAAACGGTGCCAGAAGCCGCTGTGGATGCAGCCGGCCTCGAACAGCTGGCGCACCAGTTCCAGCGCGTCCACGGTGTCTTGCACGGTTTGTGTCGGAAAGCCGTACATCAGGTAAGCGTGCACCAGCACACCGGCATCAGCAAAACCTTTGGTGACCCGCGCCACCTGGTCCACCGACACACCCTTTTTCATCAGCGCCAGCAGCCGGTCTGAAGCCACTTCCAGCCCGCCGCTGATGGCGATGCAACCGCTGTCGGCCAGCTGCTGGCACAGCGGCGGCGTGAAGGTTTTTTCGAAGCGGATGTTGCCCCACCAGCTGATGGCCACCTGGCGCTGCTGCAGTTCAGCTGCCAGCGCTTTCAGTGACTTGGGTGGCGCGGCTTCGTCCACAAAATGAAAGCCAGTCTGCCCGGTTTCGGCGACGATGGCCTCAATGCGGTCAACCAAGGTGCTGGCGCTGGCCGCGTCGTAACGGCTGATGTAGTCCAGGCTCACGTCGCACAAGCTGCACTTCTTCCAGTAGCAGCCGTGCGCCACCGTCAGCTTGTTCCAGCGGCCGTCGCTCCACAGCCGGTGCATCGGGTTCAGCATGTCCAGCAGCGACAGGTACTGCGTGATGGGCAAGCCTTCCCAGGTGGGGGTGCCCACGTCTTCAAAAGGCACGTCGGGTTCGGCGAAGTTGGTGTACTTCACCTTGCTGCCTACCCGGTGAAAGGTGCGCACCAGGCGCTGCGCTGAACGCTGGCCCTGCAGATGGTCCAGCAACGCCAGCAGCGGGCGTTCGCCGGCATCCAGCGTCACGTAGTCGAAGTGGTCAAACACACGCGGTTCCTGCAGTTCACGCAGTTCGGTGTTGACATAACCGCCACCGAGCACGGTGGTGATCTGCGGATGCTGGGCTTTGATGTTTTGTGCGATGCGCAACGCGCCATACACCGCGCCCGGGAAGGGCACGCTGACCAGCACCACGGTGGGCTGGTAGTGCGCCACCGCCTGCAGCGTCTGCGTGTGCAGCAGGCTGTCTATCAGGTTGGGCGGCGCAGCCAGCGCCTGCGCCAGCGGCTCGAAGCTGGCCTGGCTGCCGGCCAGCGATTCGCCGTAGCGTACAAATTCAAACCGGGGGTCTACGGCGTCGCGAATGACGTCGGCCAGGTCGTTCAGATACAGCGTGGCCAGATGGCGTGCGCGGTCTTGCACACCCAAGGCACCAAAAGCCCAGGCCAGTGGGTCGCCACCTGCGGTGTCGGCTTCAAAGTAGTCCAGCGGCGCGAAGCGTGGGCCTTCGGGCAAAAAAGCGCGGCTGGTGATGCGGTGCGCCAGCGTGCTGTCTGCACCCTGCAAAAAGCGGATGGTGGGGGCGATGGTGGTGCTGTAGGTGCTGAAGTGCAGACAGAAGTGCTGCACCACGGCGCTGCGCTGCGCGGCGGCTGGTTGATTCGGGCGACGACGACAATGCAAGTTGAATTTCAGTTTTCGTGGATTGCCATTGCGACGTTGATTGGTTTGGCAGCAGGTGTGGGAGGCGCATTTTACCCAGCGGTGCGCGCGGCGAATCAGGATGCGGT
>JANNMQ010000222.1:0-6555 GCA_031398045.1 Rubrivivax sp. | reverse complement strand
TCCAGGCATCGAGCTTGTGGCACTGCGCGCAGTTGCCCGTCAACTGCTTGTGCAGCGTGTCGACAGGCGCCTGGTGGCAGCTTTCGCAGCGGTCGCGCGTCTGCGGCCGCAGCAAGGCGTGCGAGAACGCCTTTCGGCTGTGCTGCGTCAACTTCGGGCCGGCGTGGTCGCTGTGGCAGGCCATGCAGTTCTGCTCGGTCAATTCCTGGTGGAACAACGCCTTCAGACGGGTTGCACCGGCAGCCGATACGGCCTTAATCGCCACCCCTTTGGTCGTGCGCTGGCCGATGTCGGGCAGCGCGTGGCAGGCGACGCAACGGTCGGCGCTGGCGCCACGCAAGGGTGCGTGGCAGGCAAAACAATCGGTGGTCAGCTCGGCGTGGCCCGGCTCCAGCGCGCCCGGAGCCACCATCAGGTGCGGGTACACAAAGGCCAGCCCCACCAGCACCAGCAAGTTGGCACTGATCACGATCCAGAGCCAGCGGCCCTTGAACTTCACGTCCAGCTCCAGAACAGGAACTCGGCCACGATGTGCGCCAGCGCCAGCACCGCGAATGCCAGCGTGATGGGAAAGTGCACCGACCGCCACTGCTTGACGGCGTCGAAGGTCAGGCTGTCCCAGTAGCGGCGCTCGGCTTGCTGCTCGCTTGTCAGGCCTTCTGCCCGCAGTCGCAGCCGCGCTTCGTCGAGGCGGCGCCGCGCGCGACCCAGCAGAAACTTGCCCGTCAAACCGCTGGCAACGTTGATGAGCATGGCCCCGGTGGCCAGCCAGGCCAGGATCGAATTGAAATGAATGCCGGCGTGCACCAGCACCAGCAGCGAGCCGGCCCAGGCCATGGTCACATGCAGCCGCAACAGCTTGGCGGGCTGGCCGGACCGGATCAGCTTGCGCTTGCGCAGCGAATAGGCCAGCGACCCCAGGATCAACAGCGTGCCGGGAATGCCCAGCCAGCGCCCGATCCACACCGCGTCGAACAGGTGCAAGGCCGCGTCGCACAGCAACGCGGCCGCCGCCAGTGCCAGCAGCGACAGGTAGAACGGCAGCACTTCGCGGCTGAGTAGGCGGGCTTGCATGGCGCTCATGCCTCCAGCACCAAATCCGATTGCGGCCTGCCCACGCACAGCAGGCAGTGGCCCGCGGGAATGTCGTGGTCGGGCTTGTCTGCGTAGGTGACGACGCCCGACAACAACCGGGTCTGGCAGGTGCCGCAGCTGCCCGACCTGCAGCCCGAGTCCACCGCCAGGCCGTGGCGTTCGGCGAAGTCGAGCAGGTTGGCGTCCCGGCCGTCCCAGGCCAGGGTGCGGCCCGAGCGGTTCATGCGTACGGCGATCGATGCCGAGGTCGCCACCGCAGGCTCGTTGCTCACCGGGCCGGTCGGGCGCACCGAGGCCGGGCCGAAGGCTTCGAAGTGAATGTCGTCGGCCTGCACGCCCCATTCGCGCAGGGCTGGCACCAGGCTCTGCATCATCGGCGGTGGCCCGCAAACGTAGAACTGGTGGCGGCCATGGGGCAAGGTGCGGCGCAGCAAGACCAGGTCGATGTAGCCCGCGTGCTGGTAGTCGCGCCCCTGCACGTCATCGGGCCCGGGGCTGCTGTACACCACGTTCAGCTCGAAGGCGGGGTGCGCTGCGGCCAGGTCCTCGAGCACTTGCTTGAAGGCATGGTCGACGCTGCTGCGCACGCCATAGAACAGGTGAATCCGCCGCGCGGGCTGTTCCGCCGCGCACCAGCGCAGCATGCTCATCATCGGCGTGATGCCTATGCCGCCGGCGATGAGCACGGCTGGCACGTCGGCATCGACGTCGATGAAGAAATGGCCAGACGGCGCTTTCGCCTGCAGCACATCGCCTTCGTGCACTTGGTCATGAAAGTGCCCCGACGACACGCCCGGCGGCAAGCCCGGCTGCGCCGCAGGCTGCGGCATGCGCTTGACGGTGATGCGGTAGCCCGAGGGATCCGGCCGGTCCGACAGCGAGTAGCACCGGGTGATGATGCGTGCGCCGAACGGCCCTCCTGCAGCGCCCACTGCACTTTCAAGCAACTTCAGTGAGAACGTCAGGTACTGCCCCGGCTGGAATGGCCCGAGCGGCACACCATCAACGGGTTGCAGGTGAAACGAGCACTGCGTCATTGCCACGTCCTCGAACGCGCGGCGCACGACGCGGAAATCGCGCCATCCCGACCAGGCGCCCGGGAGGCGTCCAGCAGTCGCGACGCCTTCCTCCACCTCGGCAGGCGCTGACGCAACTGCAGTCGAACGGCGTCGCCACACTGCAATTGCCGCACCCGCAACCATCTGCAGCAGCAAGGCCACGGTGATGTAAGAGAACAGTTGCGCAGCGGTCACAGGCGACGATGGATGGGGTGGGCTGGGCGAGGAAGTTGGGCGCAGCAGTTGAACTGCACCCACTGCTCGACCGGTTGCCCGCAACCACATCAACCGTTCACGAGGAGCACCAGGGCCGAAACCGGGACCAACTGCAACCGACGGAACTATCGGCAACACGACAGTATTCGATTTCGAGCAGCTGGTCTGTGCGGCAGCGCACTGCCCAGGTTTGCGTACCGTCTACGCCATCGCTACAACCGAACGGATGCACATCCTCGCGACGGCGTCGCTGATGACCCTGCTGGTTGGGCTGAGCCGCATCGCGCTGGGTGTCCACTGGCCCCCCCCGCCGGGCTGACGGGCTGGTGACTCGGGGCGGCATGGGCCCTGGTTTTGCTGGTATCGGGGTGGTCCGCCCGGCACGGGGCTGTGTGGGTCACCGCACAGACCACATTTCTTGTCCAAGCGCTTGCTGACTGAGAGAGTGCTTGATTTCGACGACATCGCCACTTTTGAAAGCTCTCATGCATGACGCCAGCAGCATCTTCCACAGCCTCGATGCCGCGTCGAAAGCTGGCATTGACCTGGAGTGCACATGAATTTGATCAAGACAGCAGGCGCCTGCGGCTTTGCGCTGCTGGCCGCCACCGCATGGGCGGCTGCGCCGCCGCCGAAGGTCAGTCTGATCGGGCGCCCGGTGCCGGAGATCGACAGCTTGCCCGATGGACCCTACCGTGCACTCGTCGTGCAGGGCCATGAACTCAGCACGCGCACGTTTGCAGTCATCGGCCCGGAGGTGAAGAATCCGCGCAAGCGCTACGCCGGCAACAACCTGGCTTGCACCTCGTGTCACCAGGCGGGTGGTGCCAAGCCGTTTGCCATCCCCTGGGTCGGCGTGACAGCCACCTTCCCGCAGTACCGCGGGCGCGAAGACCAGATCAGCACGGTGGAAGAACGCATCAACGGCTGCATGGAACGCAGCATGAACGGCAAGCCACTGCCTCTGGATGCACCCGAGATGAAGGCCTTCACAACTTACATCGCGTTCCTGTCCAAGGGTGTGCCGGTGGGCGCACAGATCGAAGGCGCTGCGGTCCTGCAAAGCGCGGTGCCGAACCGGCGCGCCGACGCTCAAGCCGGCAGCGTCGTCTACGTCGCCAAATGCGCGGTGTGCCACGGCGCCGACGGCTTGGGCAAGCGCGCGGGCCAGCGGGGTGACGCACAGGGCTACACATTCCCGCCGCTCTGGGGGCCGGACAGCTTCAACAATGGTGCCGGCATGAACCGGCTGCTGACCACGACGCGCTTCATCCGGCAGAACATGCCACTCGGCGCCAGCCACACGGCCACGGTGTTGAACGATGATGAAGCCTACGACGTCACGGCGTTCATGCTGTCCAAGCCTCGCCCGATCAAGGCCCATCTGGATGCCGACTTCCCGGCACGGTGGAACAAGCCGATCGACGCCGCGTTCCCGCCCTACATGCTGGGCGCAACCGCCGATCAGCACCGATACGGGCCTTTCCCGCCATTGGCAGAGAAGCAACGCGCGATGGCCGACAGGCGCAAGGCCGACATGGCTGCGAGCAACGCTCGTGCGGCGGCAAACCCAGCCAGCGCCGCAACCGGCAAGTAACGGTGCGTGGTGTTCCCGTCAGAACATGAGCCCAAGGTGCTCCGCGGTCGGCAGCCCTTGTGTCTGCCAGCGCACAGACTTGAACATCAAGTTCTCGTAATGTCCGATTGATTCCCATCAAGTCACGCGACGAGGATTGGGCAGCCATCATCGTGCCTGCTTCGCGGTGGGAATGTGGGTGGAGTAGATGTTGTGAGGTTGTGAGCGCTTGACGCAGAGGCTCAATCGGCTCCCCCGCCCCAATTCACTACCAAGGGAGATCGACATGGGATCAACCAGGACGGCGTTGCTCGCCGGTGGCTTCGACGCCAAACATTCAGGGGGCTGTGCCCCGTCCGCTTCCCGCAAGGCGGGACAGCCCGCATGTTGAAGCGCTGCATCAGCCATATCGTGTTGTGGTCGAGCCTGCTGCAGGGCGGTGTGGCGGGTGCAGCGGAATCAACGGCAGCGCTGCCAGCGCCCTCACCGGCACTGGTGACCGCCACGGTCGGAACAGCAGGACCGGGCCAGTCCACCGGATTCGACGGTGTGGTCGAGGCGGTGCGCCAGACCGTGCTGGCCGCGCAAGTGGCCGGTGCTGTGGTTGCACTCGACGTCAAGGTCGGCGACGCCGTCAAATCCGGCCAGGTACTGGCACGCATCGACGCCCGGGCTGCCAACCAGAACACTGCCGCCAGTGACGCCGAAGTGGCGGCCGCACGCGCCTCGCTGGAACTGGCGACCAAGGATCTTCAGCGCCAGCAGCAACTCTTCCAGAAGAGCTACATCAGCCAAAGCGCGCTCGAGCGCGCCGAATCGCAGTTCAAGGCGACGCAAGCGCAAGTGGCAGCGCAATTGGCCCAGGCCGGTGCCACGCGCACGCAGTCAGGTTTCTTTGTGGTCAAGGCACCTTACGCCGGCATCGTGTCCGAGGTGCCCGTCGCATTGGGTGACATGGCCATGCCCGGCCGGCCTCTGGTATCGCTGTATGACCCGACGCGCCTGCGCGTGACAGTCTGGGTGCCGCAGTCGGCAGTACTCGGCCTGCAGAAGGATGCAGCGGTGAGGATCCAGTTGCCCGGCCTGCCCGCCGACCACGAATGGGTGACGCCGTCGCGCACGGTTGTGCTGCCTACGGTCGATCCTGCCACGCACACCTTGCAGTTGCGGCTGGAGCTTGCGCCGCCGGCACCGGGAACCGCGGGCGAACCTGCAACAGTAATCGCACCTGGCCAGTTCGCCCGTGCCTGGCTGCCCGGTGTGGCCGGCGGGCCGACGCGTCTGACTGTGCCAGCCAGGTCGGTGGTGCGCCATGCCGAAATGACCGGCCTGTATGTGGTCGGGGCAGACGGCCGCCCTCTGTTGCGCCAGGTTCGCCTGGGGCCGGTTCAGGGCGACAGCGTCGAGATCCTGAGCGGCGTATCGGCCGGCGAGCGCGTCGCGCTCGACCCACAAGCCGCCGCCCGCGCGCATTGAAACGCGGCGAAACGCCTTGCTGACCGCCGACCAAACCTCAGAGACATTGATGGAGCTTCCCTTCACCGCCGAGCAGTTCTTCGGCATCTTCCGCGCCTACAACACCACGCTTTGGCCTGTTCAGTTGTTCCTGCTGGCGCTGGCGGGGATGGCCGTCATTCTTGTTTTGTGGCCGCGTTCCTGGTCTGGCGTGGGTGTGTCGGCCATCCTCGCTTTGTTGTGGGGCTGGATGGGGCTGGCCTATCACCTCGCCTTCTTCACATCCATCAGCGCACCGGCCTATGCCTTCGCGGCGGTGTTCGTGGTTGGCGCTGTCGTGTTTCTCTGGCAAGGCGTCGTTCAACGGCGGCTCGAATTCAGATGGCAGGGCGGCGCCCGTGGCGTGACGGGTCTGCTGCTCGTGGTGTATGCACTCGTCGTGTATCCGGCGTGGTCGCACTTCGCCGGGCAGCCTTACCTGGAAACGCCCACCTTCGGCCTGCCGTGCCCCACCACGATCTTCACGATGGGGTTGCTCGCATGCCTGGTCAGGCCCTATCCGCGCAGCGTCTTCGTGGTTCCGGTCTTGTGGAGTCTGGTGGGCATCCAGGCCGCCTTCCTGCTGTCGGTGCCGCAGGACCTCGGCTTGGCCGTGGCAGCTGTCGTGGGGCTTGTGCTGATCTCGCGGGCCAGATCGCCAGCCCCATCTTCACCGGCACCCGCACCTGAAGCAGCAGGCGCGACGCCATGACACCCGCGCTGGGAATCTCCGGCCGCATCGCCGCCTTCTTCCAGACGGCACAGATCACGCCGCTGCTGGCCTTGATGGCCTTGCTCCTGGGCGGCTTCGCCGTGCTCGTGACGCCGCGCGAAGAAGAGCCGCAGATCAACGTGACGATGGCCAACGTGCTGATCCCATTCCCCGGGGGCGGCGGTTCGTGATGTCGAGCAGATGGTCGCCATACCGGCCGAGCAGGTGTTGTCGCAGATCAACGGCGTCGAACACGTGATGTCTGTCGCGAGCCCGGGCCTGGCCGTGCTGACGGTGCAGTTCAAGGTCGGCGTGGCGCGCACCGATGCGCTGGTGCGGCTGTACGACACGGTGAATTCCAACGCCGACTGGTTGCCTGCCGGCCTGGGGGTGTTGGCGCCGAT
>JANNMQ010000211.1:0-1857 GCA_031398045.1 Rubrivivax sp. | reverse complement strand
TTTTCAGTGCAGTTGGCCAGCATCATCGCGCCCCAGCGCCACATGGCCGGGTCCAGCAGCGGCCAGATGACCAGCGGGCTGTGCTGCATCAACATCCACTTGATGGCCTTGATGGGCACACCCGGACCGGCCCAGGGCGCGCTGTAGCCGGGGCTGATCTCACCCGCATTGCCAAAGCTGGTTTCCAGCGCCGGGCCGCTTTGGCGCTCGACCAGTTCCACCTCGTGCCCGGCACGGGCCAAGTAGTAGGCCGAAGAGACACCGATGACACCGCCGCCCAACACCAGAACCTTCATGCGCCACTCCTTCTGTACGGGCACTGTAGCGGCGGGTGGGCCGCAGACTCTGCAGCATTGACGCCTGGCACTGCGCGGCGCTCACCATTTGAACCCCACCCGACCACCCATTGTTCGGTGCCCGCTGCGGTCGTGCACCGGCCCGGGCTGGCAATTCGCTACAGTCGCCGGCATGACCGCAGCATCAAAAGCCGCCCAGCTGCTGACCCTGAAACAGGTGCTGATCTGCGGCGCCGCCATCGTCACGCTCAGCATGGGCATCCGCCATGGCTTTGGGCTGTGGCTGCAACCCATCACGATGGAGCGTGGCTGGACACGCGAGACCTTTGCTTTTGCAATGGCGGTGCAAAACTTGGCCTGGGGATTGTGCGGGCCGCTGGCCGGTGGCCTGGCAGATCGTTTTGGGGCTTTCAGGGTGCTGGCCGTGGGAGCCGTTCTCTATGGCGCCGGGCTGGCCACCATGGCCGCTGCAACCACGGGTGCTGGCTTTCTGGGCGGCGCGGGTCTGTTGATCGGCATGGCGCAGGCCGGCACCACCTACGCGGTGGTGTATGGCGTCATCGCACGCAATGTCGCACCTGAAAAACGGTCCTGGGCCATGGGCGTGGCCGCAGCCGCCGGCTCTTTTGGCCAGTTCCTGATGATGCCGCTGGACTTCTGGCTCATCAGCAGCTTTGGCTGGCAGACCGCACTGTTCATCCTGGCGTGCCTGGTGCTGGCCATCGTGCCGTTGGGCTGGGGATTGCGAGAGCCGGCACGCGCGGCTGCCACTGGCGCGCAGCAAAGCATCTGGCAAGCGCTGCAAGAGGCTTTTGGCTACCCCAGCTTTTTGCTGCTCACCGCCGGCTACTTTGTCTGCGGCTTCCAGCTGGCTTTCATCGGCGTGCACATGCCCAGTTACCTATCGGACCAAGGCCTGGCGCCGCAGGTGGCCACCACCGCGCTGGCGCTGGTGGGGCTGTTCAACATCATCGGTACCTACAGCGCCGGCGTGCTGGGCGAGCGCCTGGCCAAGCGCCACATCCTGGCCACCATTTATGCCTTGCGCGCGCTGGCCATCGTGCTGTTCATCAGCTTGCCGCTGTCGGCCGTCAGTGTGTATGTGTTTTCAGCCGTCATGGGTGTGTTGTGGTTGTCCACCGTGCCGCCCACCAACGCCATCGTGGCGCAGATTTTCGGCGTGCGCTACATGGGCATGCTCAGCGGTTTTGTGTTCTTGAGCCATCAGCTGGGCAGCTTCATGGGTGTGTGGCTGGGCGGTCGCTTGTACGACAGCACGGGCAGCTACCAGATGGTTTGGTGGATTGCCGTGGCACTGGGCTTGTTTGCAGCCATCGTGAACCTGCCGGTGCGTGAAAGCGCCATCGTCAGGGCAGCGCCGGCATGAAGCCCCGCGCAGCGCATGTGGTGGTAGCCACAGCGGTAGGCGCAGGCCTGCTGCTGGTGTTCTGGGCCTACCAGAACCCACACTTGGCGGTTGAACTCGCCAACACGCTGTGGGCCTGCTTCTAATGAATGCTTCTGATGGCTGCTGACGCGCTGCACGGCGCCACCGGCAGCC
>JANNMQ010000209.1:0-2899 GCA_031398045.1 Rubrivivax sp. | reverse complement strand
GATGCCCATGTAGCCGTGCGAGCCAGCGTCCTCTGCCACTTCGTCGGGCAGCTGCTTGACGGCGGCCACCAACTTGGCGTCAGCGCCTTGTACAGCGCGCGTAAATTTCATCCAGTCGGCGCTGCGCAGCACGTTGCTCAGCTGCAGCTCGTCCATCTGTCCGGTGAGGCGCTCACCCAGGCGCAGTGGCCCTTCAATAGCCGGCGCGGGGTTGGGCAGGTCGGCCTGCGCAGCCGTCTCACCGTTCACGTACAGCGTGGCTTTGCCGGCACCCAGCGTCAAACCCACGTGGGCCCAGGCCGAGACCGGCAGATCACCGCCTGCGACGACGGTCCTGCCCAGGCGCGCCTGGACTTTGCCACCGTTCAGTTCCAGCGTCAGTGCACCTTGCGCAAACAAGACGCCAGCGGCGCTCTGCGGCTTGACCCAAAGACTGATGGAACGCGGTGCACCCGGCTGCACCTTCAGTTTGTCATTGGCCGGCCATTCAACACCGGCGCCGCCGTCCAGCAGCAGACTGGTGCCTATCAGGCCGTTGGTTTCCAGGGCGACCGGTGTGCTGGAAGCGAGGCTGCCCGTGTGGTCACGTGCGGTGCCGTCCTTGTCGCCAAAGTGCATCGCAGCCACAGTGGCTGCATCCTGCACGTCCGCAGGCGCTTCTGACACGGCCTTTTGATTGCCTGCATAGACGTACAGGTAGTTCTTGTCGCTGCCCGGCGCCACCACGGGCACTTGCACCCACACCACGGCCAGTTCGTTGTTGCTGTCGTAGCGCTCAATGAAGTACCTGAGCGGTGTTTTGTCGTCGCCGGCCACCAGCCGCAGGTCGGCACCGTCGGTCTTTGCGGCCAGGAAATCGAAATTGCCGGAATGCAGGCGCACCGGCACGACGACGCCACTGAGTGATTCCCGGGTTTCCACACCGGCGGCCGACGTGTTGAGCGTGATGCGCGTGCGCTGCTTGAAGTCATCGTTCCACCAGGCGCGGGCCGTCAGGGGCAGTGCCGTCAGTAGCAGACCGGCCAGCAGTGCGCGGCACAGAGTTTCGAATCGGGGCATTTACAAGACGGTCACTGGTGAGATGGGGTTGGAGCCGCGTCCATCAGGTTCTGACTGATGGCCATGGCCACGGCCTGGGCGCGATTGGCTGCCCCCAGCTTGCGCAGAATCTTCTGCACATGGTTCTTGACCGTGAGCGCGCTGATACTCAATTGCTCGCCGATCTGCTGATTGCTCATGCCTTCGCGCACCCACAACAGAATCTGGCGCTCGCGGTCTGTGATGGGCGAGTTGCGCTTGACCAGCGGCACCACGGATGCCAACGGTCGCTTGTCCGTCAGTTCAGACTCGGTGGCGCAGACGCGCAAGTAGGTGGCGTGCAGACAAGGCAACATCAGGTCCAGGAACTGGATGTGTTGCTCGGTCCAGGGTCTGCCGGTGGCTGTCAACATGAAAATCGACTCCAGCTCGGCGGGGCGCTGCGGGCGCGCCACGCCGTGCACCAGTAGCTGGTGATAGCCCGCTTGGAGCAGGCTCTCAAAGCTTTCCCGGTCGGTAGATTTGGTCGAACCCGTGTTCAGAACCAGGCACCGGCCTTGCCCTTCTACCCACCGGGCGACCACGCGGCGCATCAGCGGCGACTGCCCGTCGGACAAGCTGGAAAGAAGGGCTTTGGGCACGGCCACCGCATAAAAGACATCGAAGTCAAGGTCTTTGCGGGCGCGTTTGTAGGCACCGCAAACGGCGATTTGGTGCGGCAGCATCGCGTCCAGCTGGTTCTGCGACCAGACAAAGAACTGCGAGCGGCTGCGTACGCTGGTGGCCGATTCAATCGCCCTGACAATCGCTTCAGCGTAGGGGCTGCTGGGAAGGTCAAAGTCGTTCAAAACGATGGAAGCGTTGGGCATGGGGTGGGATAAAAGCGTCGCCGTGACGTTACGAACAACCAGTGACCATTGCGCTGCAGGCTTGACTGGCAGATGGGCTGATCGGACTACGGCAGCTCTGTGGCACCGGGCTTGCAGCAGCGCAGCCGGGCGCGATCAGGCGCCCCCGGCGCTCGCAGTGGCCCCTTAACCCTGCGCACAGGCCGTGACCAGGCCGAGCAGCGCCTTCAGCTCAGTCGGCTTGCTCCTTTCGTCGCAGAGCACCCAACAAGGGCAGACCCACAACAACCAGCAACCAAGCCGGCGCCTCGGGAACGGGCGTTGTAAAGCGAAGGCCGTCCACCACCGCGTAGGGTGCCGACACCTCAAAGCGGGCAATCGAAGCACTGGATGCGGCGATGCCGTAAAAACGGCCTTCATCGCTGCCACCTGGCGTCTGGATGTGCAACTCGTGCGAGTCCAGCAACTGCCCCTGGGCGTCGTACGCAGCCAGGTACAAGGGCAGCGCGTAACCGCCTGCATAGGTGTAGTCCGGGTTGTAGTTGATGAAGGCGCCCACCGACTGCACCGTCTTGCTGCCAAAGTCGAACACCAATGCAGCGTAGATGTGTGCCTCGGTGTCGGCACCACTGTCCACGCCGGCATAGCTGCGCCCTGACGACCATAAGCCGTTGCTGCCCAATGACCATGCAAGGGCCGCAGGCCCAACCAGCAAGCTGCCGTTCAAGGCTTGAACGCCCAGCGTCACACCGGGCAGATCCCGTACCACTGCGCGCTGCCCCTCGGGAAAGGCACCTGCAGCCGCAACGGCATCAAAGCCCACCGTGAGCGCCGTGGCTGACCAGTCATCGGCGTTGGCCAGCAATCGGGCCTGAGCGCCGGCCGCGACTAAACATGCACCGATCGCCACTGCGGCGAACCGTGTCAGCGCCCAAGCCCGCCGGCGCCCAGCCAGCGCTGCACGATGCAGATGAACGCGCGGCCATGTGCACCATGCGACGCTTTTAATCCAC
>JANNMQ010000143.1:0-3430 GCA_031398045.1 Rubrivivax sp. | reverse complement strand
GCAGCCCGAGGGGCCGAGGATGGTGATGAAGTCGTTCTCCTGCACCGACAAGTCGGTGGCCTGCAGGGCGACGGTGCTGGCGAAGCACCGCCGCTGGCGCTGACCTGCACGGTCTGCGCACTGGCAAAAGAAGGTGCGCCGGCCGCGTCGATACTGAAGTTCAGCGCCGCCGCGAGTTGCACGTCCTGCGTTTCCAGCAGCCAGGCGCCGCCGCCGGGGGGTGTCAACGGCTGTGTGCAGCCGGCGTCCAGACACACCAGCAGCGTGGCCGGCGTGTTGCCCAGTTGCAGATACACCGTGCGCCGCTGCGCGATGGCCGTGGCTTGCGCCAGCCGCAGGCCCGACACCAGCTGGTCGGCCACGCCTTGCACGGCAAATGGTTCACGGCTGGCAAAACGCGACATGCCCACGGCGGTGATCACGGCCATGAGCACCATCACCACCACCAGCTCAACGACGGTGAAGCCGTGTTGATGACGTTGTGGCGCTAGCCGCTGCTTCAGCATGGGGCGCCCCCTGTGTCGCCTGTGGTCCCCTCTTTGCCTGCGTTGCGTGGCGGAGAGTGGCCCCCAAGCCTGTTTAGCAGCCAGTCACCGTGGTCACCACGGTGGGCGGTGTCACCGCGTCGGCGGCAGACGTGTAGGCGATGGTGCAGCTTGCTATGGTGGCAGCGTCGCTGAGCTGGATGGTGACCGTTGAGCCGACCGCGGCCGCGCCGCCGACGATGGTCCAGCCGTCAGCTGCGCTGACGTTGGCGGCACCCAGGATGCCCGATCCAAAAGCGCCCAGCGCCTGCGGGTAGCAGTGGTTCAGCGCCACGCTCAAGCCTTCAACCGACACCGTGCCTGTTGTCGGGTCTGCGCAAGAAACGGCGTTGGCCATAGCGCTGGCCTTCACCAGGCCGACGGCTGCCTTCATCGACCCCGCAATGGCCTTCACCTTGGCTTCACGGGCTTTGCCTTGCAGGTCTGCAAAACGGGGCAGGGCCACGGCGGCCAGAACCCCCAAGATGAGGATCACGGTGATCAGTTCCACCAGCGTGAAACCGGCTTGGTGGCGCCGGCGCTGGCCTGCCGAAGGGATGGATGGGTACATGGTCACGGTGTGCTCCGCAAGAAAAGAAGGGTGTGCGCGGGTGGTCGGCAAGTGCTCTTCAGCTGGGTGGGTACTGCGCCCGCCAGAACCAAAGGCCCGGACTGCTGTTGAGGTGATTGTTTGCAAGCCATCGCTGGCCAGCCGCTGGATGAGACGCAGCAAGACCTGCCATTTCGTTCAGGTGGTCTGCTACAGAGTGGGCGCGCAGGGTGCTTCAACAGCGTGTGCTCAGCAGCCCGACACCGTGGTGGCCACCGTGGGTGCATTGGTGGCTGTGGCTGGCGAGGTGTAGGTGATGGAACAGTTGGCCGGCGTTGTGGCTTCAGACAGCTGTATGGTCAGCACCGAGCCCGCCGCAGCCGCGCCGGCGTTGCTGCCCACCACCCAGTCGTCAGCGGCCACTATGTTGGCGGCGCCCAGCACACCCTGGCCAAAGCTGCCCAGCGCCTGCGGGTAACAGTGGTTCAAGTCGATGGCCATGCCTTCCAGCGTCACGGTGGTGCCGGTGGCGCTGCCGCAAGTCACCTGGGCCGCCATGGCGCTGGCTTTCACCAGGCTGGCAGCCGCATTCATGGCGCCGGCCATGGCCTTGACTTTGGCTTCGCGTGCTTTGCCTTGCAAATTGGTGAAACGCGGCAGGGCCACAGCGGCCAGCACGCCCAGGATCAGAATCACCGTGATCAGCTCCACCAGCGTGAAGCCACGTTGGGTGCGGGTTCTGCGGCAGCGGTCTGGAATCTTCATGACCGGCTGTTTCGGCCTGCTGCAGCGGAACTTGAGCGCCTACTTGATGGAAGCGCGCCCCAAGTCCCACATGGGCATGAACACGCCCAGCGCAAGCACCAGCACACCCATGCCCAAAAACCAGATCAGGATGGGTTCCAGCGTGCCCGACAGCCGCTTCACCGAAAAGTCGACGTTCGACTGGTGGTGCACCGAGATCTCGCGCATCAGTTCTTCCAGTGACCCCGACTCTTCGCCGATGGCAAACAGCTGCAGCATGGTGGGGGGCAGCAGGTTCATGTTGCGCGCCGCGCCGGCTATGGAGCTGCCGCGCGCCAGGTCCATCACCATCTGCTGCAGCCGTGTTTCGTACCACTGGTTGTCCAGCGTGCGCGCTGTCACGGTCAGCGATTCACTCAGCGTCAGGCCGGCGCCCAGGCTGGACGCCAGCGAAGCCGACAGCCGCGACAGCACGATGCCTTCCAGGATGGGCCCGACGACGGGCAGCCGCAGTTTGATGCGGTCCCAGCGCAGTCGGCCGCGTGTGCTGCCCAGCCAACGCCGCCACGCAAACAGCACGCCGCCAACGGCCGCCAGCAGCAAGGGCCAGGCCTTGATCATGAAATTGGAAGCACCCAGCAGCACCAGTGTCAGCAGCGGCAGCGGCGTGCGCGCCTGTTCAAACACACGTGCAAAGGCCGGGATGACAAAGATGTTCACCACCACCATGGCCAGCAGGCAGGTGAGGATCACAAACGCGGGGTAACGCAGCGCGGCCGACACCTGTTCACCCGTTTGGCGCGTGAATTCGCGGTGGCGGTGCAGTTCAGACAGCGCTTCGGGCAAGCGGCCGGTTTGTTCACCCACCTGCAGCATGGCCAGGTCGTAGGGCGTGATCAGGCCCGACTTGCGGTGTTCGTGTTCGGCCGCTTTCACCAGGTTGTGGCCGTTGTCCAGGTCGCGGCTGATGCGCTGCATGGCCTCGCGCACCGGCGCGTCCACCGCACTGTCACCCGACAGGTGCAGTGCACGCATCAGCGGCACACCGGCGCGCAGCAAAGCCGCCAGTTCGCGCAGCACCATGCCAAACGACATCTGCAACCGCTTTTTGCTGGGCCCACCCAGGCGCGGCAGGTTCAGCTTCAGGGCCGGGCTGGCGGTGGTGCCGTCGTCAGCCACAGGCGCGGTTTTGGCAGCGGGTGTGGCCTTGTCGGAAGGTGCCGCGCCGGCCTTGTGGGTGCCCGGTTTGCGCTGGATGTCTACCGGCACCCAGCCGCGGCTGGCCAGGTCTTTGGCCACCGCCACCGTGGTGGCCCCGGCCACCACACCCTTGTGCTCACGCCCGCTGGCGTCGCGGGCGCGGTATTCAAAAAGTTCAGCGGCAGCCATGCTCTGTCATAACCTGACCCGTTCGGGCTGAGCCTGCATGTCCGGTTGTCCTTAGCTTGTCGAAGGAAGCCCTGCCGCCACGGGCACGGCACTTCGACAAGCTCAGTGCGAACGGATGTTGGAGTGTGTTGCGCATGTTGGAAAGTCCAATGGGGCATTGAAGCTACATGCCGCGCAGGCCGATGCGCATGGCTTCGTCCAGCGTGGTGTAGCCGCCCAGGGC
>JANNMQ010000142.1:0-3509 GCA_031398045.1 Rubrivivax sp. | reverse complement strand
AGCCCGACGCTCAACCAGCGTTACATCAAGTTGATCCGGCGTGAACTGTTCCCGGTGTATTGCCGCGAGCTACGACACCATTGCGGGCTCGACCACATTGATCAAAAGATATCGGACGAGGAAATCGAGTTCGTCTGGAGCTTGCACGGCGGCTTTTTCTACATGGCGGTGCGCCAGCATGTCTACCAGACCCGCATCCAGATCGACTTCTTGACGCACGTGGCGCGCACGGTTGACAACTTCCTGGCCGGCGCACAACAAACCTATCCGCAACTGCTGGCCGAATGTGCACCCGGCGCCCTGGTGCGCACCAAAGTGGCCCCGGCGCGCAAGAAGTTGGCATCAACTCGCGGGGCTGCGCAGGGCTGACAACGCCAAAGGCCCCACGGGCGTGCTACATTCTTCCGCCATGCGTTCCTCCGCCCCGTTTTACTTTACGTACTTTTGGTTCTCGCACCGCTCGGCGGCTGGAGAGGCAAACGCGTAAGTCGACCTAAAACGAACGCAACGCACCTTCAAGCAAACCGCCGGCAACCCCGGCGGTTTTTTGTTTTCTGCACACCTTCCACACACCGACAACAAGGAACCGCGCCATGAATGCCAAAGCCGCCAACACACAAGAAGGCTGGTACGCACTGAGCGAAAAAACCAGCCAGACCGACGACCAGCGCATCCGCGACGTGACGCCGTTGCCACCGCCGGAGCACCTGATCCGGTTTTTCCCGATCGCCGGCACGCCGGTGGAAACGCTGATCGCCGGCACGCGCAACGCCATTCGCAACATCATGGGGGGGCAGGACGACCGGCTGCTGGTGATCGTCGGCCCGTGTTCCATCCACGACCCCGCAGCGGCCATCGAATACGCGCGCAAGCTGAAGACCGAACGCGATAAACATGCGGGTGTTCTGGAAGTGGTGATGCGGGTGTACTTCGAGAAGCCGCGCACCACCGTGGGCTGGAAAGGGCTGATCAACGACCCTTACCTGGACGAGAGCTACCGCATCCACGAAGGCCTGCGCATTGCGCGGCAGTTGCTGGTGGACATCAACCGCCTGGGTGTGCCAGCGGGCAGTGAGTTTCTGGACGTCATCAGCCCGCAATACATCGGCGACCTGATTGCCTGGGGCGCCATTGGAGCGCGCACCACCGAGAGCCAGGTGCACCGCGAACTGGCGAGTGGTCTAAGTGCTCCAGTGGGTTTCAAAAACGGCACCGATGGCAACATCCGCATCGCCACCGACGCCATCCAAGCCGCAGCACGGCCGCACCACTTTTTGTCGGTGCATAAAAATGGCCAGGTGGCGATTGTTGAAACCAAGGGCAACAAGGACTGCCACGTCATCCTGCGTGGCGGCAAAACGCCCAATTACGACGCCGCCAGCGTGGCTGCGGCCTGCGCCGACATTGAAGCCGCCAAGCTGCCCTGCAGGCTGATGATCGACGCCAGCCACGCCAACAGCAGCAAGCAGCACCAGCGCCAGCTCGACGTGATGAAAGACGTGGGCGCGCAGATGGCCAGCGGCAACCGCTGCATCTTTGGCGTGATGGTGGAAAGCAACCTGCAAGGCGGCGCGCAGAAGTTCACCCCCGGCAAAGACGACCCCAGCAAACTGGAACACGGCAAAAGCATCACCGACGCCTGCATCGACTGGCACGACACCGTGGGGCTGCTGGGCGGCCTGGCGCAGGCGGTGAAGGCGCGGCGGGTGGCCTAGTCTTATGACACAGATCGACTGGGCGCGTAGGCGGCTGAGGTCGAGAGGACCTACGACCAAAGAGGCGGCCGCCTGCGAAGTTGCTTTTGGCGCGCGCAGCAGCTAAAAGCGCAGAAAAATTTTGTTCTAAAAAAAGAAGCTCGCCTACATGCATGTAGCGCACGAAGGCAACGTGCGCGCGGGCATGCAGGCGCTGGCTTAAGCGAAGGCAGGCCATCACACATGGCGGGCACCAACCAGGGGAGAACTTTGAAGATCTCGATGTTGATCAGCGCCAGGCGAAGCCGGTGCCTGGCGGCTGCGTTGGCACTGTGCAGCGCCGGCAGCGGCATGGCCCAAACGGGCGCGGCGCCCAGCGGCCGCGTGCAACCAACTGCCGCAGCGGCGGTGGTGGCCGCCGAACCCGCGCCGCCGCGTGCACCCATACGCACACCTGTCCGCTCACCCGAGCGCATCAGCCGCGCCGAGGCCGCGCGGTTCTTGACGCAGGCAACCTTCGGCCCCACCGAGGCCGACATCGCAGCCGTGATGTCGCAAGGTTACGGCGCCTGGCTGGCGGCCAACCTGGCCAAGCCGGCAGCGTCTCATCGCGCGCACTGGGAGGCTGCCTATGCGGCCGCCTTGGCTGCCAACCCAGCGGCCTCGCCCAGTCAAGACCCGGTGTGGGAAAGCTTCTGGAAACAAGCCATCACGGGTGAAGACCAGGTGCGCCAGCGCATGGTGTTTGCGCTGTCGCAGATTTTTGTCATTTCGGCGCTGGACGGTAACGTGGGCAACCAGCCGCGCGCGATGGCCGCCTGGCTGGACATGCTGGGTGACAAGGGGCTGGGGAATTACCGGGATCTGCTGGAAGCGGTGGCGCTGCACCCGTTGATGGGTTTCTACCTGACCCATCTGCGCAACCAAAAGGCCGACCTCACCACAGGCCGCATCCCTGACCAGAACTTTGCGCGCGAGTCGATGCAGCTGCTTTCCATCGGCCTGGTGCAACTCGACACCGACGGCACGCCGAAGCGGGTCAACGGCCAGGCGGTTGAAACCTACAGCCCCGCTGACGTGGCAGGCTTGTCGCGGGTGTTCACTGGCTTCAGTTGGGCCTGCCCGGCTGCGCCCAGCAACAACTGTTTTTTTAACGGCTCCACCGGCGGCGCCAACAGCACCAGCGACCCCGACCGCTATTTCAAGCCGATGGTCGGTTACCCCCAGTTTCACAGCACCGAGGCCAAGAGCTTCCTGGGTGTGACGCTGCCCGAGCAGGCGGTGGCCAACCCGGCCGCGAGCTTGAAGTTTGCGCTCGACACTTTGGCAGCACACCCCAACGTGGGCCCTTTCATTTCGCAACAGCTGATCCAGCGCCTGGTTACCAGCAACCCCAGCCCGGCTTATGTCGGTGCTGTCGCTGCGGACTTCAACAACAACGGCGCGGGTGTACGAGGCGACTTGAAGGCCGTGCTGCAGGCCCTGCTGTTGCACCCCGAGGCCCGACAGCCGGGCGCCAACCGCGGCAAGCTGCTCGAACCTGTGCTGCGTTTTTCGGCTTACTTGCGTGCCTTTCCGCATGCCTCGGCATCGGGCAGTTGGAAGGTCGGCAACACCGACAACGCGTCCAACAGTTTGGGCCAAACGGTGCTGCGTGCGCCGTCGGTGTTCAACTTCTACCGCCCTGGTTATGTGGCACCGGGCAGCCAATCGGCTGCTGCCGGGCTGGTGGCGCCCGAGCTTCAATTGATGAGCGAAACCAGCGTCGCCGGTTGGGTGAACTACATGCGGGACAACCTGACCAACGGCATCGGC
>JANNMQ010000137.1:0-4471 GCA_031398045.1 Rubrivivax sp. | reverse complement strand
GCTGGTGTTGGCACTGGCCGTGGGTGCTGCCGCGGCGACGGCGTACTTCTGGTTGGACCGGCCTTTGGCGCTGGCAGGACCGTCGGCAGAACTTTCCATCGAACCGGGCGCCACACCCAGAGACATCGCCCAAGCCTGGGTGCAGGCCGGCGTGCAGACTGAACCCCGCTGGCTGTACGAATATTTCCGCTGGTCGGGCCAGGCGCGGAAAATTCGCGCCGGCAGTTATGAAATCGCTGCCGGCACCACACCGCGCCAGTTGTTGGCCAAGATGGTGCAGGGCGCTGAAACCATGGAGCAGGTGCGCATCATCGAAGGCTGGACACTGCGCCAGATGCGCCAGGCGTTGGCCCAGGCCCCATACCTGAAACAAACCACGGCCGGCATCAGCAACGAAGCACTGATGGCTGCGCTGGGCCTGCCCGGCGTGCCGGCTGAAGGGCGGTTTTTCCCCGACACCTATGTCTATTCGCGTGGCGTCAGCGACCTCACCGTGCTCAAGCGCGCCCACCAGGCGCTGCAGCAGCGGCTGCAATCGGTGTGGGCCGAACGCAGCCCCGGCACGCCGCTGAAAACCCCCGATGAGCTGCTGACGCTGGCTTCCATCGTCGAAAAAGAAACCGGCTCGAAGGCCGACCGTGGACTGGTGGCCGGTGTCTTCACCAACCGCCTGCGCATTGGCATGCGGCTGCAGACCGACCCCAGCGTCATCTACGGCCTGGGTGAACGCTTCGACGGCAACCTGCGCCGCAGCGACCTGGAAACCGACACGCCTTACAACAGCTACACCCGCGCCGGCTTGCCACCCACGCCCATCGCTTTGCCGGGCCAGGCTTCGCTGCGCGCCGCCGTGCAACCCGACACCACCAAGGCGCTGTACTTTGTGGCCCGGGGTGACGGCAGCAGCGTCTTCAGCGAGACACTGGAAGAACACAACCGTGCGGTCAACAAATACCAGCGCGCCGGGCGCTGAAATCCCTTGGGCACCGGTTTGAACGCCGCATTGAAAGAAGGTCGCTTCATCACTTTTGAAGGCATTGATGGCGCCGGTAAAAGCTCGCACATCGGCGCGCTGGCTGACTGGCTGCGCGCCAACGGGGTCGAAGTGGTGTTGACACGAGAACCCGGCGGCACCGAGCTGGCCGAAACCCTGCGTGCGCTGATCCTGCACCAGCCCATGGACCCGTTAACCGAAGCGCTGCTGGTGTTTGCAGCCCGGCGCGACCATCTGTCGCGGCTGATCGTGCCGGCGCTGCAGCGCGGCGCCGCGGTGCTGTGCGACCGCTTCACCGACGCCAGCTACGCCTACCAAGGCGGCGGCCGGGGCTTTGACAAAGCGCTGCTGATGCAACTGGAGGAATGGGTGCAGCAAGGGCGCCAGCCCGACTTGACCTTGTGGTTCGATCTGCCGGCCGCCACTGCCGCTGAACGCCGCGCAGCCGTGCGCGCACCCGACCGCTTCGAAACCCAGGACCAGGCCTTTTTTGAACGGGTGCGCGCTGGCTACGCAGAACGCGCCGCCGCTGCCCCAGCCCGCTTTGCCATCATCGACGCCCAGGGCGAACGCAGCCAGGTGTGGGCCCGTGTTCAGCAAGCCGTCAACCAGAGGGGGCTGGTTTTGACGGCGGCTGCGCTGCTGGTGCAGGCTGACGGGAGCTTGCCCCTGCCGTGGCTGCAGGGCCCGCTGCAGCAGGTGCTGCACAGTCACCGCGGCCATGCGCTGCTGGTGCAGGGCAGCCCCGGCGTGGGCGCACTGGCGTTTGCCCTTGTGCTGGCGCAGAGCTGGCTGTGTGAAAGCGCAACAGCCGGGCAGGGCGCAGAAAGGTCGGCGGCCCTGGCTTGCGGACACTGTGGCAGCTGCCGCCTGTTCCAGTCGCATGTGCACCCCGACCTGCTGGTGTTGATGCCCGAAACGCTGCGCCAGCAGCACGCCTGGCCGATGTCGGGTGACAAACCCGATGCTGACGACAGCAAGAAAAAACCCAGCCGCCAAATCCGCATCGACGAAGTGCGCGCCATGCTGGACTGGGCTGGCAAAACCTCGTCACGCGGCCGTGGCAAGGTGGTGGTGCTGCACCCGGCCGAAGCACTGAACTTGCAGTCTGCCAATGCGCTGCTGAAAACGCTGGAAGAGCCTGCACCGGGCACGCGTCTGGTCTTCACCGTGTCGGACAGCAGCACGCTGCTGCCCACCGTGCGCAGCCGCTGCCAGCAGCTGCGGCTGGCAGCGCCTGATGGCGCACAAGCCCAGGCCTGGCTGGCCGGGCAGGGCGTGGAAGCGGCTGCGGCGCTGCTGGCGGCTTGTTCAGGCCGGCCACTGGACGCGCTGGCGCTGGCGCAAACGGGGGTTGACGGCGCCGCCTGGGCGCGCTTGCCGCAAGCGGTGGCCCGGGGTCAAGCCGGTGTGTTTGCCGGCTGGGCCGTGCCGCGGGTGCTGGACGCGCTGCAAAAGGTCTGCCACGACACCATGGCCACAGCGGCGGGCGCCGAGGCCAGGTTTTTCCCGGCAGGCGCACTGCCGGCAGCGGCCGATGTCACAACCCCGGCGGCTTTGGCGGCACTGGGCGCCTGGTCTGAAGCGCTGGCCCGCGTGGCCCGGCACGCCGAGCACCCCTGGAACGAACCGCTGCTGGTGGAGGCCTTGGTCACGGCGGGCGCCCGCGCGCTGAAAGGCCGGCGCTGAAACCCACCCGCCCAGCATGCACCCAACCCGTCGCTGCTTTGGCAGCGGTTTCCCTTCGCTACACTTGATGACATGAACGACCGCGTCCCTATCGCCACCCGGGCTGGCCCACTTGAAATGGTTGCCCCGTTGGGCGTTCAACCTGCTGCGTCCAGCGCACGGCCGGCGGTCATCCAGCTCGTGTTCAGGGAAAAAGGGGCGTTGTACGCGGCCTACATGCCTTTGCTCACCGACGGCGGCCTTTTTGTACCTACCACGCGGGACTACAAACTGGGCGAAGACATCTACCTGCTTTTGTCGCTGCCGGACGACCCGCAGCGCTTTCCGGTCGCCGGCAAAGTGGCCTGGATCACGCCCGTCAACGCATCGGGCGGCCGCACCCAGGGCGTGGGTGTGCGTTTTCCCAACGACGAAAAGTCGCGCCATCTCAAATTGAAGATCGAAGAAGTGCTGGGCACCAGCATCTCGTCGTCCAAGCCGACGCAAACGCTGTAATTCCGCCGCCGCCGGGTATCTGCGTGTTGGCAGTGTTTGCAAGCCCACCCGCAACAGCGCCCGCGCAGGCGGCTTTCCGCCATGTTTGTTGATTCCCACTGCCATCTGAGCCACCCCGACCTGATGGTGCAGCTGCCGCAACTGCGCCAGGCCATGGCGCAGGCGCAGGTGGACAGTGCCTTGTGCATCTGCACCACGCTGGAAGAATTTGACCAGGTGCACAGCCTGGCGCAGCAGCACCACAACTTCTGGGCGACCGTGGGCGTGCACCCCGACAACGAAGGGGTGCAAGAACCGACCGTTGCCGACCTGTGCCAGCGCGCGGCCCTGCCGCGTGTGGTGGCCATCGGTGAAACGGGGCTGGACTACTACCGGCTGAATGGGCGCAGCGTGGCCGACATGGCCTGGCAGCGGGCGCGTTTTGTGTGCCACATCCACGCCGCGCTGGCCACCGCGCTGCCACTGGTGGTGCACACCCGCCACGCCAGCGCCGACACCGTGGGCTTGCTGCAAAGTGAAGGGCAGGGCCGTGCCGCCGGCGTTTTCCACTGTTTCACCGAAACCATGGAAGTGGCGCGCGCCGCACTGGACATGGGTTTTTACATCTCGTTCTCGGGCATCCTGACTTTTCGCAACGCCCAGGAATTGCGCGACGTGGCGCGCTGGGTGCCGCTGGACCGCTGCCTGATTGAAACCGACAGCCCCTACTTGGCCCCCATGCCCTACCGTGGCAAAACCAACCAGCCGGCTTACGTGCCCCACGTGGCGGCGTGTCTGGCCGAGGTGAAGGGTCTGGACCTGGCCGCGGTGGCCGCAGCCACCAGCCACAACTTTCATCAGCTTTTTAGCCGAACGCAGTCGGTTTCCGCTTTGATGCAGCCGGAGAAAATATGAGAAATTGCTTTAAATACATTGCCTATCTGATTGTCGCGACGTGTTTTTCTGCAGCTCATGCCGACGACAAGGTCAGTTTCTTCAGGGCCATCAATATCGACAATGTCAGCACCGTCAGCAGCTTGCTGGCGGCTGGTTTCGACCCCAACACGCTGGATGAAAAGGGCCAGCTGCCGCTGTATGTGGCATTGCGCGAAGAGGCGCCGCGGGTGGTGAAAGCTTTGCTGGCCCAACCGGGCTTGAAGGCCGACGCCACCAACGCTGCAGGCGAAACGCCGCTGATGATGGCTGCGCTGCGTGGCAACGCAGAGGCTGCTGCAGAGCTGATCAACAAGGGCGCGGCCGTCAACCGCAGTGGCTGGACGCCCTTGCACTACGCAGCCAGCAGCAGTTTCGAAA
>JANNMQ010000041.1:0-2817 GCA_031398045.1 Rubrivivax sp. | reverse complement strand
CGGCTCGCTCTTCACGGTGCCGGCGGTGAGGTTGACGCGGAGGATTTTTCCTGCCCAAGACATGTGTGTGCTCCTTGATGTTTCAGGCGAAATTCAGGCCGCAGCCTGATTGCCGAGTTTGTCGGCCCAGGACTTCATCTTGTCGATGCCGGTCCAATTGGCGTCGACATAGGTGATGGCGCCGGTGGGGCAGGCGGTGACACAGGCGGGGTCGCCGCCGCAGAGGTCGCATTTCTGCACTTTGCCGGTTTCCTGCACATAGTTCACAGTGCCAAACGGGCAGCTGATGGTGCACACCTTGCAGCCCACGCAGGTGGCGTCGTTCACCACCTTGGCGCCGGTCATCCTGTCGATGGTGATGGCTTCCACCGGGCAGGCGTGCAGGCACCAGGCTTCGTCGCACTGGGTGCAGGTGTAGGGCACCTTCTTGCCGGTGTCGTGGAAGTCAAACACCTTGATGCGCGACTTGGCCGGCGCAAAGACGCCGTAGTGCTCAAAGGAACAGGCCATTTCGCATTGAAGGCAGCCGGTGCACTTGTCGGCGTTGATGTGCAGGCTTTTTTGCATCGCGTGGGGTCTCCAGATTGACTGAATGGGCGCCCCGACGGCAATTGGTGCCCGAGCGTTCATGCGCAATCATGGTCATAGAGGCACCTGCCAGATACCTAGGCTTAACCCTGAAAATGCGCAAGATCAGGGCTTGCGGGTGTACCGGCTTGGTGCACAGGCGGTGCTGGTGATGCCTGAGGCCGTGCCGGGCAGGTCAAGATCTACCGCTTGGTGGCATTGGCAAGAAACAGCTGCTCACCGCCAATTTTGTAGCTGGTTATCACCTGCTGCCCGGCCGGTGACACCACCCAGTCGGCAAATTGCTGCGCCAGCTCGGCCTTCACGTGCGGAAACACGCTGCGGCTGACCACCATCACCCCATATTGGTTGAACAAACTCTTGTCGCCTTCCACCAGCACCACCAGGTCACCGCGGTTCTTGAAGTTCAGCCAGGTGCCACGGTCGGTCAGCACATAACCGTTCAACGAAGAGCCCATGTTCAGCGCCGGTCCCATGCCGCAACCACATTCTTTGTAGCCGGCCGGTTTGGCTTTGGTGACGTCGATGCCGGCGTCTTTCCAGAGGCGGAGCTCGGCCGCGTGGGTGCCGCTTTTGTCGCCGCGGCTGATCACCGGCTGGTTGGTGGCCGACAGCTTTTTCAGCGCCGCCGCGATGTTGTTGCCCTTGGCTGCGGCGGGGTCGGCCCTCGGGCCCACCAGTACAAAGTCGTTGTACATGACGTCGCGGCGCTGGGTGGCAAAACCCTCGGCCACAAACTTCTGCTCGGCCGCCACGTCGTGCACAAACACGACGTCGGCGTCGCCGCGGCGGCCGGTGTCCAGTGCCTGGCCGGTGCCCACCGCCACCACGCGCACGTCCACGCCGCTGGCGGCTTTGAAGGCCGGCAACAGGTGTTTGAACAGGCCAGACTGCTCGGTGCTGGTGGTGCTGGCCATGACGATAAAGGGCGCAGCGCCTGATTGCGCCCAGGCGGTGACCACTCCGCTCATGGTGGCCAGCAGCACGGTGGCGTGGGTAAGGCGCCTTCTCAGGGTGCAGCGAAAATTCAGGTGTGCCAAGGGAGTTCTCCTTTGAGAAATTGATGCGCCTTCTCGGGCAGGTCGGGGTTGGAAAAGAAGTCATGCACCTCGCGTGCCACCACCAGCTCACCGGCTTCCAGGTAGGCCACGTGGGTGCCCAGGCGCTTGGCCTGGCCCAGGTTGTGCGTGCTCATCACCAGCGTCACACCCTGGTCGGCAAAGTCTTGGATCAGCGCTTCGACCTCGCGTTTGGCGCCAGGGTCCAGGCTGGCAGTGGGCTCGTCCAGAAAGAGGATGTCGGGGTCCAGCGCCCAGGCGCGCGCCAGCGCCAGCCGTTGTTGCTGGCCGCCTGACAGCGTGCGCGCGCGCTGGCCGACCAGGCTGGCCAGGCCCACGCGCTGCAGGGCGATCTGGCAGCGTTGGATGCGCTCGGCCGCGGGCACGCCGTGCAGCCACAAGCCCAGCATGACGTTGAAGCGCACCGACAAATTGAGCAGAAACGGGCGCTGGAAGACCATCGCTGCGCGTGGCAGGCGGCGTTCTGGCAGCAGTGCCAGCGCCTGGCGACTCCGTGCCATCTGCGGCGGCTGCAGACCGTGCAGCAGCCGCAGCAGCGTTGTTTTGCCCGAGCCGTTGGCGCCCACCAGCATCAGACGGTCACCCCTGTGCAACGTGAAGCTGATGCCGCGCAACGCATGGGTGGCGCCGAAATGCACGTCAGCGTCGCGCAGCGCGATCAGCTGCTGCCGGGTGACGCCAGGTGCGCAGCCGCGAGCGGGTGCAGGCCCGCTCGGCGTTGCGGCTGCGGTTGCGGTTGCGGCTGCGGCTGCGGTCGCAGCCTGATAGCGGGTCAGCGGAGTGGTCAAGGATGAGGTCGGGGTCTGTGCGGGGCGGCGTCACGCCAACGCTTCGCGCGCGGGGTAGCCGGCACCACCGCGCCACTGCAGCAGCGCGATGAGGGCGTTCAGCAGTGCCACCACACCCAGCAGCACCAGGCCCAGCGCCAGCGCCAGCGGCAGGTCGCCCTTGCTGGTTTCCAGCGCGATGCTGGTGGTCATCACGCGCGTGACGCCATCGATGTTGCCGCCGACGATCATCACCGCGCCGACCTCGGCGATGGCGCGTCCGAAAGCGGTGAGCAGCACGGTCAACACCGCAAAGCGCTCGTGCAACAGCAGCAGCGCGGCCGACGTGAAACGACCAGCGCCCAGCGATAACAACTGCTCAC
>JANNMQ010000022.1:0-6604 GCA_031398045.1 Rubrivivax sp. | reverse complement strand
CCCAAAACGGCTTTGTCGCGCTCGACGGGTCGTGGGCACTTGGCTGCCGGCGATGCCGACTCTGACTGGCAGCCGCAGGTGCTGCATGCCCACGACTGGCATGCCGCGTTGGCCTGCGCCTACCGGCAACAGCACCCCTGCACCACCGCGGTCACGATTTTTACCGTGCACAACCTGGTGTTCCAGGGGCTGTACCCGATGCAAGACTGGCACTTGCTGGGCCTGCCTTCGCGCCTGCAGTCGGCTGACGGCATGGAGTACCACGGCCAGTTCAGCTTCATGAAGGCGGGTTTGAACCTGGCCGATCGCATCACCACCGTCAGCCCCAGTTATGCCGCCGAAATGGCCACGGCCGCTTTCGGTTGTGGTCTGGAGGGCGTGATACGCCGGCGAGGCGCCCATGTAAGCGGCATCTTGAACGGCATCGACGACCAGATCTGGAACCCCGCCACCGACACTGCCATCGCAGCGCCCTACAGCGCTGGCGACCGCGCTGGCAAGGCGGTGTGCAAGCAGGCCCTGCAGGCCGAACTGGGGCTGAAAGCTGACGAACAATTGATGTTGGTGACCTTGATCAGCCGACTGACTTCTCAAAAGGGGGTTGATCTCCTGCTGGCCGCCTTGGCCGAACTGTTGCGCGCAGGCTGCCAGCTGGCGGTGCAGGGCACCGGCGAAGCAGGGCTGGAAGCCGCACTGCGGCAAGCACAGCAAGCGCACCCTGACCATGTGCATGTGCATGTGGGCTACGACGAAGAGCGGGCGCACCGGCTGGTGGCTGGTGCCGATGTGATCGTGGTTCCCTCGCGGTTTGAACCCTGTGGACTGACGCAAATGTATGGGCTGCGCTACGGCACGCTGCCCCTGGTAAGGCGGGTGGGTGGATTGGCCGACACGGTGCGGGAAGTGGCAACCGCAGACGGCGCGGCCAATGGTTTTGTGTTTGAGGAAGCCACGGCCGATGCGCTGATGCAGGCAGCACTGCGCGCCGTTGCCTTGTTCAAAACCGGCGCCCGCTGGCAGGCCCGTATAGAGGCAGCGATGGCACAAGACTTGTCGTGGCGCGCACCCGCGCTGCAGTACTTGAACCTGTACCACCACGCCCTGGCCACACAGCGGCGCTTGGTGTAGGCCCGGGCACCCCGCAGCGGGCGGGCTCGAAGTAGAGCAAGGCCGCCCCGTCAAGAACCTGTTGCGTTGAAAAGTGCAGCCAAGGGTACGCACGAGACTTGCGCTCTATACTGTATGCCCATACAGTTGTGGTCATCGAGGAGAGACCCCCATGAGCAAGTCTGACATCACCAAGACCGACTACCGCCAGCTTTATCAGCCCAGCCCCGACCGGCTGCCGCGCTGGTTGTGGCGCGTCTGGGGTTGGTTCTGAAGCCGTGGAAGGTCCGCGACGCCGTCATCTGCTTCGCACATCGGTTTGCCTGAAGCCCGTGCTCTCCATCCACCGTCCCCACCTTCCCCACCGTTCCTACCCTTTTCACTGTCACCATGAACGCGCCGTTGTACCCGGAGGTCTTGTTACGCTGCAGTGACGACCCACAGCCCCCGCTGCCGCTGTCCACAGATGGCGTGGCCCGCTGGGTGTGGGACAGCCGGTTCGGTTCGATGTTGATCGAGGTCATTGACGACAGCGTGTTTGTCAACGGCAAAAGGGTGGAGCGCCACACTCCTGCCGCCGCCCAGTGAATGGACGGGCTTTGTCTCGGGTGATGGGTGCAAAGTACGGCGCAGTTCAGGCACGCACCGTCACGACCTCCTCAAGGCGTGTGGTGTACCGCGGTGAGCGCCTGTCTTGCCGTGCAGCATGGGCATGGTTGCCGGCGTGCTGGGTGGCACTGGCAACGGCCACCGCGCCGCGGCCAAAGCGGCGGTTCAAGTCGTCCAGCGCCTGCATCAGGCGCGGTGTGTCGGGCCGTATCGGTTTCGCTTCAGCAGCCGCAGAAACGCTGTCACCCGCACCACACAGGTCCAGCTCTGCCTGTTCGTGACCTTGCGGTCGCAGGTCTACCAGCATCACCCCGGCCTTGGCGTAGTTGAAGCCCGGGCGGTACAGGCCCTGCAGGGCCTGCACGGCCTGGCCGACGATCACCCGGGTGTCTGCACTGGGCCTCACCAGCGGCACTGTGGCGCTGGGGCTGTGCGGGCGGTCGTTTTTGCGGAAGGGGCTGGTGGTAATGAACACCTGCACACTGCCCGCCACAGCCGCTTGCTGCCGCGCCTTTTCACACACCCGCGTGGCGAACTGGCTCACCACCTCCACCAGGGCCGGTAAATCGGTCACCGCCGACCCGAAAGACCGCGAACACATGATCTGCTGCTGCGCGGCGGGCCCGTGATCAACGTCCATGCAGGCCGTGCCGCGCAGTTCCAGCACGGTCTTTTCCAGCACCACGCTGAATTGCTTGCGCAGTGTGGCTGTGTCGGCTTTGACGAGATCGGCCACGCTGTGGATACCGCCCTCGTTCAGCCGTGCTGTTATACGGCGGCCCACGCCCCAGACATTACCGACCTGTGTGGCCTCAAAGGCCTGCTGTCGCAGGGCCGGCGTTGCGGCGCTCAGGTGACAGACCTGCGCAAATTGCGGGTCGTAAAGCCCCGGCTTGCGCTCGGCCATCTTGGCGATGTGGTTCACCAGCTTGGCCAGGGTCTTGGTGGGCCCGAAACCCGCGGTGGTAGGCAGCCCGGTCCACTGCAGCACCTTGGCGCGCAGGCGTCGGCCGATGGCAGTCAGGTCCCCTGCCACGCCTGTGAAATCCAGGAAACTCTCGTCGATGCCGTAGAACTCTTTCCGCGGTGCGTGGGTAGCCACCAAAGACATCATGCGGCTGGACATATCGCCATACAGCTCAAAGTTGGCTGACAGCGCAATCAGCCCGGCCTGGTGCTCCAGGTGGCGCACCTGGAACCACGGTTGCGCCATCTTCACGCCCAGGTCTTTGGCTTCGTTGCTGCACGCGATGCGGGCGCCGTTGTTGTTCGACAGCACCACCACTGGGCGGCCGATCAGCGAAGGCCTGAACACCCGTTCGCAGCACGACCTACATGTTGTTGACGTCGACCAAAGCGAACAAGGGGGTCTGGGCAGGCTGGGCGGCGGGCTGGCCTGGGCGATGATGGCGGGTCAGCGGCCGTGACGGTCGTCGCGCCAGTCACGGCGTTCTTCGTGTCGCGACGGCCCGCGGGCAGATCGCGGGTCATTGGGGCGGGGGTCGTAACGATTGGGCGTGCCGTCGCCGTCCCGGTCCCAGCGCGGGTTGTAGACGCGGTCGTGGCGGTTGGGCACGCCGTCACCGTCAACATCCCAGCGGCTGGGTTCGCGGTAGCCGCGATGATGGCGGAGGTGTGGGTCCGTCACCACCATGCGGGGTACCAGGATCGGTGGCAGCGGCAGCACCACGTGACCCGGCAGCCGGATCGCCGGCGATTCCACCGTCACTTGCCAATGCACCTGGGGGCCGGCAAGGGCACTGCTGGCCGCCAGCAAGCTGCTCAAAAGCAGGGCGCCCGCGATGGCGCGTTTGCGTGTGTTCATGCATTTTCTCCTGGTTGCGGTGGTTGCTGGCGCGATGCCATCTCCGCAAGCTTGAAACGCTGCGGGCGGCTTTGGGGGCGACAGGGCGCGCGTTAACAACGGTAAAGATCAGGGACTCGCAGCCGCTGCATTACAGCGTTTCGGCGGCGTCAAAGTCCAACTCCACCCTCGCACCGTTGGGGTCGAAGCTGAACAGTTGCCAGGTGCCGGATTCGGTCTGCTGGCGCAGGTCGTACTTCAAGCCCGCCGCATCGAAGCGCGCTTTCACTGCGTTCAGGCCGCTGGCCGTGAAGGCCATGTGGTCGATGACACCGGTGCGGCTGCTGGGCATGGGGCGGTCCCAGTAGACGTGCAGCACGGCCTGCGGATGGCCCTCGGCGTACAGCCAGGCGCCAGGGAAGCCGAGGTCGGGGCGATGCCCTTCTTTCAGGCCCAGCACGCCGCAATAGAAAGCCAGCGTCAATTCGCGGTGTTCCGCCGTGATGGTGAAGTGGTTCATGCCGTGGATCATCGGGGTCGTCCTTGGGTGTGGTGTCCTTGCCGTGTTGCTCTGCGTGGTGCCCGCGGCATCAGCTCATCAGGACCAGGGAACCCACCGAGCGTCGCGACTCCAGCCTTGCGTGCGCGTCTGCTGCGGCGCTCAGCGTGTAGCGCTCGATCAGTGGCTGGCCCAGGCTGCCGTCGGCCAGCGCAGCCCACAGGCGCTGCGTGCGGCTGGCCAGCGCTTCGGGCGTGGCCACATAGTCGAAGGCCACTGGGCGCGAGAAGGTGGCCGACTTCTGCACCAGCCAGTCGGGGTCGATGGGCTGCAGGCCACCGCTGGCCTGGCCCAGGCTGATCCAGTGGCCGCAGATGGCCAGCGCCGCGAAATTCTGTTCGCGCGCCCCTTCACCCAGCCCGTCGACGATGACTTCGGCGCCCTGCGGCCAGTGGCTGCGCACGGCGTCGGCAAAGTGGTAGTCGGCAGTGACGATGACCTGCTCGCAGCCGTGTTCACGCGCCACGCGCGCCTTGTCTTCGCTCGACACGGTGCCCACCACACGCGCCCCCAGCCGCCGGGCCCAGGCGCACAGCAGCACACCCACGCCACCGGCTGCGGCGTGCACCAGCAGCCGGGTGCCAGTGCGCACGTGGCCCAGGTCGCGCAACAGGTAGTCGGCGGTGATGCCCTTGAGCAGCAGCGCGGCGGCGGTGGCTTCTTCAACCGCTGGCGGCAGTGGCACCACCCACGCTGCCGGCACGCTGCGCACGCTGCAATAGGCGCCGGGCTGCGGCCCCAGGTAGGCCACGCGGTCGCCGGGCAAAAAGCCGTGAACGCTGGCGCCAACGTCCAGCACCGTGCCCGCGGCTTCCATGCCCGGCGTGCCGCCCGGTGCCAACATCGGCGGTATCCAGCCGCGTCGCAGGTAGATGTCGATGTAGTTCACGCCGATGGCCCGCTGGCGGATACGCACTTCGCCGGGCCCGGGGGCCGGGGCCTGGTCTTCCATGGCCTGCAGCTGTTCAACGCCGCCGTACTGCGCCACCACCACGCGCCGCGTCGGCACCGACAGGGCCTGCGGCATCGAAGCACTGCTGGACCCCGGCAGGCGCAGGTCGCCGCCTTGTGCCAGGTGCCGGCGCAGGTTGGCAAAACCAGCTTCATAAACACCCTGGGCCACCATGTCGCGCAGTTCACGTTCCATGCCCGGTGGCGTGGCGAAGGTGGATTCCCAATGCCAAAAGGTGCGGTTGCCGTCGGTCACTGGCTTCAGTGTCACGGTGGCTACATAACGCTGTAGCGGCACGGAGGCTTCAACGATGCAGTAAGTGCTCTTGTACTGGCGGTCGTCCAGCGTCAGCAGCTGTTCGCGGATGTGGTTGCCATCTTTCAGCGTGAAGTTGCGCACACAGCCCACCTGGTCGCTGCGTTCACTGCCTTCGATGCGGCTGTGGTCCACCACGGTGTGCCACTGGTCGTGGCTGTTGAAGTCGCGCAACACGGCCCAGACGCGCGCAATCGGCGCGTCGATCACGGTGGAGCGGACAACCCTTTGCAGCAAGTTGTGTTTACCTGCGGTTGAAGTGGCGTTTCAGCGCGTCAAAGCCACCCTGAAAAACACCACCACCGATGGTGTCGGTCAGCTCCCGTTCACGGCCTTCGGCGCAATCGAATTCAGCACTCCATTCGGCGAAGCAGCGCCCGCCATCGGTGATGGGCGTGAGCTTCAACGTGGCCACGTAGTTGTCCACGCCCATCGGGCTTTCGATGATCTCGTAGCTGCAGCTGTAGTCGTAGTCGCTCAAGCCCAGCAGCCGTTCGCGGATCATGCCGCCGTCGCGGGTGTGGAAGTGGCGGACGCAGCCCACGCGGTCGGCGGGTTCGTTGTTTTCGATGCGGCTGTCGGCAATGGCGGGGTGCCACAGCGGCAGGCCGTTGAAGTCGCGGATGCGCGACCACACGGTGTCGGCAGCGGCGTCGATGACGCTGGAGACGTAGACGCGGATCACGTGGCTTTACTCCGCTGACTTCGGTGCCGCCGGCGGCAGCGCCACCGTGGCGCCGCTGGCGCTGCCCACCAGGCGCTGAATGTCGCCCCCTTCGATGCCGATCTCGCGCAGCAGCTGGTCCACCAGCGGCGCCTGGGCGCGGAAACGCAGCGCCGAATTCACCACGCCGTCGGCGAAGTTGCTGCCGCCAGAACCGTCGCCGACGCCACTTCCATTGCCGCCGCCAGACCCGCCCAGGCCGTCCACATGCAGGATCTTGATGCCCTCAATGCGTTCCATCGGTTTGACCGATTCGCGGATGATGCCTTCGGCTTTTTCCACCAGCCGCATGCGCAGCGCCGACATGCGCGCCTCAGGCGTCAGCATGTTGTGCGCCTCGTTCATCAACCGCAGTGCCTCGGCCTCGATCTCGGCGCGCACGCGCAGCGCCAAGCTGCGGATCTTGTCGGCGTCGGCGTCGGCCTGCGCCTGTGCGCGCACCGCGTCACCGCGGTCGGCGCTGGCGCTCTTTTCTGCGCGAGCGGCCGATGTCAGCTGCAGCGCCTCACGTTCGGCAGTCTGTGCGGCGCCGAT
>JANNMQ010001161.1:0-1511 GCA_031398045.1 Rubrivivax sp. | reverse complement strand
CTGCGTGTGCCAGGCAGCCAGCAACTGCCCGCTTAACTGCAGGCTCTGCACACTGTTGCGCAGACCGGCCCGTGCGTCCACACCGGGGCCGTCGTCAAACTGCGTCTTGCCACGCGACTCCAGCCATAACGCATCGGCGCGCCAACCGGGCGCGAAGGCCCAGCCTGCTCGCAGGCTGCCTGCGTTTTGTCGGTAGCCATCGTCGTCGGCATTGAAGCTGCCAAAAGGCACGGCTGCGTTGGTGGCAGATACACCCTGAGTGGTCTGGTGCTGCACCTGGGCCTGCACCGCAAAACCGCCGGCGCCAAAACCCACGCCACCTGCAGCCAGGCCGTAACCCTGGCTGCCAGAACCCAGCTTGGCGTTGGCGTTCAAGCCTTGGCCTGCACGCCGCGTGAACAGCTGCACCACGCCACCCATCGCGTTGCTGCCGTACACCGAAGTCATTGGCCCGAGCACCACTTCCACACGTTCGATGGTGTGCAGCGGCAGGTTGTCAAAAGAAGCCGTGTTCAAGGTTGCCGAACCGACACGCACACCGTCGATCAACAGCAGCACATGGCGCGACTCCAGCCCACGTATGAACACGCTGGACGGTTTGCCCAGACCGCCGTTGTTGGTGAACTGCAGGCCTGGCACCTGCGACAACACCTGCACCAGCGTGCGGCCCTCGCTACGGTCCAGCGCCGCGCGGTCCAGCACCGTCACTTCGGCCATCAAGGCCGACACTTTTTGCGGCGTGCGCGTGGCGGTTACCACCACTTCCTGGGTAGCGCCTGCCCCCGGCTCAGTCTGTTGCGCCTGGGCGCCGCCTCCTGCAATACACCACACGGGCACGGCCCATGCCGCAGCCCTGGCCTGCCGTTGCAGGCCTTTGAAGATTCGATTCGAAATCACAAGTCCTCGCTCGCCGCACGCCCCGCGCGGCTGTTGCCATCTAAAAGCTGGCTTTGAAGCGAAGCAGGGGTGGAACGAAGATGCGGCACGCGCAGCGCAGCCGACACTTCGGCCCACGCTGCCCGCCGCAACGCCAGAACCCGTGCATCAGGCCGGTATCCGGACTTGCGAATGCCAAAAAGTGGGGACCACTTTTCAGAAGCTTGCGGCGCCTTCCCAGGTGTTTAAACCCAGTGGCTGCTGTTGCCGCGTGCTCTTCGCCTACCGTTGCGGGGGCAGTGCCGGCATGGATGCAGTCGCAACGACCTGCTCGCACCGGCTTCCCGTTTAACCTGCCGTTCGGGCGAACGACAGGCACCTGTTGCACAGCTGGACTGTAGCCCAGGCCGCCGGGTGGCCCGAATGGTTGTGGTCCGGATGAGTGGCGCAGATCCGGCGCCCGGTGCTGAGCCAGTCTTATTTGCCGCTGGTGTCTTCGGTGGACCACTGCGGCAACGTGTACCCGCTGGCCAGCGCCCACAGGCGCAGGCCGGCTGCAACACCGGCCGCAGCCAGCAAGCCCGCCCAGGCGGGGGCTTGCAGGGCTTGCGCCGCCACCAGTACCCAGCCGCCGA
>JANNMQ010001113.1:0-3149 GCA_031398045.1 Rubrivivax sp. | reverse complement strand
ACACGGTAGGCCCGCACCAGGCCAGCCTTCGCCAGCGAAGACAGGTGGCGCGACACCACCGACCGGTCCTGGGCCATCTGCAGTGCCACCTGCGCGATGTTGGACCGGCCCTGCTGCAGCAGGATCAGCACGATCTGCTGGCGCACCGGTTCACCCACCGCCTTGAAAAAGTCGACGTCCAGCGTGTCGGCCAGCGCAGCAACCGCCCGGCTTCTGGACTTCGGCGTTGTTTGAGGCCTGGTGGCCGCCGTGCGGCTGGTGGAGGCTTGGCCGGGCTTGGGCTTGATCGTTGGCATCGCAGGAATGTTAGCGGCCCCCACCTAGACGGGCTTTTCTGCCTCACACAGGCCTTCGTAGAGCTTCGTAAATGCAGGGTCGGGTTCGCCGTTGGCACTAACAAAGCGGGCGCGCAAGGTCGGGTGCAGGGCTGCAAGCGCCGCGTCTGCCGTGGCCTGCCGGGCCACTTCAGCGGCCAAGGTGCAGGCACCGTGCAGCGACAGATCCAGCGCTGACACGATTTCATGGTCGGGCCGTGTGCACTTTCCAATGGTGTCTGCAACGGCCTGCGGAAACTTGATCGATTCCACCCACAAAGCACCCACCGCAGGGTGGTCAATGCCAAAAGCCTCTCTTTCGATGGCCGCCAATTCGGTACCGTGCACACGCGCGAAGCCTGTGAACATGGCGTGCGCTACTTCAGGGTAACTGCGGCACAGGATCAAGTGCCCGGCGGCATGCAACAAGCCGCACAGGTAGGCTTCGTTAGCGTCGGCACCCAAGCGGGGCGCCAGTTTGTGGGCGGCGTTGGCGGCCACGCGTGCGTCGCGCCAGAACAGTTGTAGATCGATGCCGGGCACTTCACCAAACGACGATGAAACACCACAGGCCACGATGAGACGGTTCAACGCTGCGGTGCCGATGAGCCCGACGGCCGCTTCAACGGACGACAGGGAACGCTGACCGCCAAAAAACGAAGAGTTCGCCAAGCGCAGTACTTTAGAAGTTAGTACCGGGTCGCGAGCCAGCGATTGTGAGATCACCCGCGCATCAACATTCGGGTCGCGCAGCGCGTTGATCAACTGCTGCACGATGGCTGGAATGACCGGCAGCTCGACGCGCCCGGCGGCCACGTCTTCGATAAAGCGGGGCGTGTGCGAAGACACAGCCTCCACCTTCTCGGGCGCCCGCTTCAAGGGCTGGAGGGTGAATGCCGGGATACCGTCATATTTCATGTTTTTTAGCAAACTGCGGCTAGAGGTGCGCGATGCGTGGAGTGTTCATGAGCGTGTGCGCGGCGGCCGCTTCAAAAACGGTCGGTAGCCCCGGCTTTTTGGTTGATCGGCCAGGCTTTCAGCACAGAGTCCCACCCATGAAGCTGCCGCCCCATCGGCATGAACCTACCCTTTTGAGCCAGCGCGACGCCCCGCAGAGCCCTTTCACCAAATGCGAACGGATTTGTATAGGGCAAACTACGCATCCGGTGCAACCAGGAAGACGCATGAGCGGCGAGCAGGAACGAGACACGGAACAGCGCTCGGTGCAGTCGATCGAGGTTGGAGGCCGGCTGTTGCTGGCCCTGACGGCTCATCAGGGGCCGATGGCGCTGAAAGACCTGGCAGCCAGCGCAGGGATGACCGCAGCACGCGCGCATCCCTACCTGGTCAGCTTTGGCAGGCTGGGCCTGATAGAGCAGGACCGCAGCAGCGGGCGCTATGCGCTCGGGCCTGCGGCGCTGCAGGTCGGGTTGGCCTGTCTGAGCCAGATCGACCCGGTGCGCATCGCGGGGCCGGTAGCCGACGATCTGGCTGCAAGCACGGGCTTCGCCGTGGCACTGGCACTCTGGGGCAACCTGGGACCCACGGTTGTGCGCATGATCGACGCGCGACAGCCGCTGCTGGTGGCAATGCGCGCCGGCACGGTGATGTCGGTGCTGGGAACCGCGACCGGGCGCGCTTTTGCCGCGGCGCTGCCCGAAGCGCGTGTGTGGCAGGCCACCCCAGGCGCATTGGGCGACGCGCCCGGCCGGCCAGCCGACCTGAGTGCCGACGAACTCGAAGTGCTGCGTCTGGCGCGGGCCGATCTGCGGGCCCATGGCCTGGTGCGTGCCGAAGGGCGGCCGATACCGGGCGTCAACGCTTTCAGTGCGCCGGCCTTCGACCACGAAGGCCAGCCGGCCCTGGTGATTACGGCGCTGGGCCACCAAGATCAGTTTCCGGTGGACTGGAGTTCTGGTGTTGCACAAGCGGTGCGCGGCGCTGCAGCCGAGATTTCGCACCGTCTGGGATGGCCAGGCGCCAAGGCGGCTGGCGCCCGGGCTTGAGCCTATGGCCGGCCTTGCGGCCTGGGTGTTGGCACCCGCTGCACCGTGCCGCCCGTGTGGGTGGCTGCACGGCGCCCTTTGGCTGGCTGCTCCGGGGTCTGGTGCATAACACCTCAAATGAGATGATTATTGTAATTTGGCGACCTTGCTACAACGGCTTACAGAAGCACGACAATAGCGACCGAACTGAAGCGCCGCTGGCGTGCAGGCTGCAGCCCGCACACCGGCACACCAACCACCGTGACATGGACCCCCCCACCCGTGCAAGTCGGCCGCAGAACCCAACCCGCCTCAGCGAACCATGCCCAACGCGCGCAACAGCCTTCCAGCCGGTCGAGTGAAACCCGACTCGACGCACGCGACACACTCAACACGTCGATGATGAACAGGCCGGGTCGCCTCAAGGGTGAATTCAGAGGTGCGCCACACGAAGTTGCACCCGTCAGCGCTGCCCGTTTGGCGGCCGAAGCGGCGTTTGCGCAGCCAACCTCCGGCTCGGTCCATGTTATTCAGAATAACCCGGCGCAAGTTACGGTGCGACGGGCGAGGGTGGTGGCCCCCGTTGAGCCGCCGCTGGCTGAGACACCACCGCAGACCGAAGTGCCGGTCCGCAATGGGCCGCGGGTGTTCAGAATCGAGGTTGCGCGCGCCCCTGTAGCGGAACCTGGCAAGCTGGCACCGCAGACAAGCCCAGACCTGGCTGCTAACAGCCAAACAGCGCCTGTGAAGACCCGCAAACGGCGCGCTGCAGAAAAGCGTGCGGGCCCGGTGGTGTTGCTGATGCAGAGCCCAGCGAATCCATTTGCAACTCCAGCAACCCCAGCAACCC
>JANNMQ010001081.1:0-3220 GCA_031398045.1 Rubrivivax sp. | reverse complement strand
CGATGGCGGGCCGCGCGTCCAGGCCGGCGGCAAACGCGGTCACCACACGCAAGCCCCGCGCTTCCAGGGCGGCGATGACGCCGTCGTAGTGCCCCGCGTTGCCCGCCAGCAGGTAAGACCGCAACACCAGCACACCCACGGTGCCGTGGCTCACCAGCCCAGGGGGTGTGGGCAAGGCGCTGGCGTCTTCGGTGATGCGGCTGGGTAGGCGCGGGTGGTAGACGCCGACGTCGGGGTACTCCACAGGCGGCTGCACCTTGACCACACCACGCAGGCTGCGACGCTCGCCGTTGGCACCCTTGTCGATGACATGGCGCACCAGATTCAGCATGTTCTCGTCAGAGCCGCCCAACCAGTATTGCAGCGTCACGAAGTAGGCCCGCACGTCTTGCGCTGGGCCGGGTATGAAGCGCAGCAGTTGCGGCAAGCGGCGCAGCATCTTCATCTGCGCAGCGCCACCGGTGGCTTTTTTGTCCTTGTTGCCGCGCAGTTTTTTCAGCAGCGCCATCGGGCCGCTGGCGGGCTTGTCCATATCAAACTGGCCCAGGCGCGTGAGCTTGACCACTTCGGCGGCTGACGCCATGCAGATCATCGCGTCGCAATGGTCGCGCCGTGCGCGCAGGTCGTCCAGGATGGGCAGGAAGTGGTCTTCCAGGAACAGCATGCCGGCCACGATGATGTCGGCGCGCCGGATATCGGCTTTCAAGCGCGTGATGGCGGCTTCATTGCCGGCGTATTCAGACGCCGCGTGCAGGCTCAGCGTCAGGCCCGGGTATTCGCGTGCCAACGCCGGACGGCAGCGTTCGGTGGCGCTGGCCAGGTGGGTGTCCATCGTGACCACCACCACGTGAATGGGCGCCTGCGGCGTGCTGACCGTTGTCTTGTTGCGGTGGTCAGCCATAAGCCCCAACTTCATGGCCAGGTCAGCAAGACCCGAGCCCGGCACAGCGGCGGGTACCGAGCCAACGGCTTCAGCGGCCGAAATGGGCTTTGGCGTCATAAAGGGTGTCCACGGTGATGGTGGCCAGGCCGCGTTCGGCGGCGAAGCGTTCGGTGTTGCGGCGCGCTTTGCCGCGCACAAAAAAGGGAATCTTCTGCAGTTCTTTTTGCGCGTCAGGCGCCCAGCTGGCCATGGCAATCACGTTGCTGGGCGGCGTGACGGTGGGCGCGCTGAGGGGCGTGCTGTAGGGCGTGCCGGTGGGGCTGCTGGCGGCCGTGCTGATGGATGCAGCAGCCATCACTTCGGTCATGGCCTTTTCTGCTGCGTCTGCGGCGTGGGCAGCGTGCACCGCCAGCGGCATGCCGCCGGCATGCGACAGGTGTGACGCTGCTGCGCCTTCGTGAAACTCGAAGTCGTCGCGGAACATCGTCAGCAGGTGTTCTTCCAGCCCCATCATCAGCGGGTGCACCCAGCTGTCAAACAGCACGTTGGCGCCTTCAAAACCCATCTGCGGTGAATAGCGCGCCGGGAAGTCCTGCACATGCACCGGCGCGCTGATGACGGCGCAGGGCAGCTTCAGGCGCTTGGCGATGTGGCGTTCCATCTGCGTGCCCAGCACCAGCTCCACCTGCAGCTCGGTGATGCGGTTTTCCACTTCCAGGTAGTCGTCGCTGATCAGTGCTTCAAGCCCGTAGAGCTTGGCTGCCTCGCGCACTTCACGCGCAAATTCACGGCTGTATGTGCCCAGGCCCACGACCTGAAAGCCCAGCTCTTGCGTTGCGATGCGGGCAGCGGCCACAGCGTGCGTGGCGTCGCCAAACACAAACACACGTTTGCCGGTGAGGTAGGTGGAATCGACAGACCGTGCATACCAAGGCGAGCGCGCCGTGCTGCTGGCCAACACGCTGGCGACCACGGCGTCCCCGGTGTGCGCCAGGGCCGCCACTTCGCGCACAAAATCCTGCGTGGCACCGACGCCGATGGGCACGGTTTTCACCATCGGCATGCCGTGCACGCGCTGCAGCCACTGCGCTGCCAGTGCGCCCACTTCGGGGTACAGCACCACATTGAAGTCGGCCTGCGTCAGGCGCCTGATGTCGGCCACGCTGGCGTTCAGTGGTGCACAGACCTGCACGTCCACGCCCAGCTGGGCCAGCAGTTGGGTGATTTCTGCGACGTCGTCGCGGTGGCGAAATCCCAAAGCGGTGGGCCCGAGCAGGTTGCAACGCGCACGGCGCCCGCTACCGGCATGGCGCGTCGGCTGCGCTTCGTCTGCGGCTTCGGTCGCGGCTTCGGTCGCGGCTTCGTGGCCAGTGTTTTTCTGCTTCGGCACCAGGTGGCGCACCAGTTGGTAGAAGGTTTCTGCAGCGCCCCAGTTTTCTTTGCGCTGATAGGCAGGCAGTTCCAGCGGCACCACGGGCACTGGCAGGTCGAGCGCCAGCGCCAGGCCGCCGGGGTCGTCCTGGATCAGTTCGGCGGTGCAGGAAGATCCGACCAGCAAGGCTTGCGGTTGAAAGCGTGCGTAGGCCTCACGCGCGGCGGTCTTGAACAGCTCAGCGGTGTCGCCACCCAGATCGCGTGCCTGGAACGTGGTGTAGGTGACGGGCGGGCGCTTGTTGCGCCTTTCGATCATCGTGAACAGCAGGTCGGCGTAGGTGTCGCCCTGCGGTGCGTGCAACACGTAGTGCACGTCGGTCATCGCCGTGGCCACGCGCATGGCGCCCACGTGAGGCGGGCCTTCATAGGTCCACAGGGTGAGTTGCATGTCAGGCTGCCACAGCAGATGGGGCGCTGTGGCGCAGGATGTGTGCACGGCGCAGCGGACGCGCAAAAAGCTCGGCCAGATCGGCGGCCTGTTCGTAGCCGTGGATGGGCGTGAACACGAGCTCGATGGCCCATTTGGTGGTCAGCCCAATGGCCTCCAGCGGGTTGGCCAAACCCAGGCCGCACACGGTGATGTCGGGCTGCAGGCCGCGGCAACGGTCGAGTTGCTGGTCCACGTCCTGGCCTTCGCTCAGCGCCGTGCCGGCGGGCAACCATTGCAGCTCTTGCGCCAGATGTTCGCGGTGCAGGTAAGGGGTGCCCACTTCCAGCAAATGCATGCCCAGTTCGCGCGCCAGGAAGCGTGCGATGGGCACTTCCAGCTGCGAATCGGGAAAGAAGAAGACGCTGCGGCCAGCCAGCACTTCACGCTGGCGTGCCAGCGCAGTCTGGGCGCGCTGCCGAGCCGGCGCGGTGACTTCGGCCACCCGTGACCCATCGATAACAAAGGCTGCTGCG
>JANNMQ010000117.1:0-8466 GCA_031398045.1 Rubrivivax sp. | reverse complement strand
GTGCGGTGGTGGTGGTTTGTGCCTGCACGGCGGTCAGCGCGATCAGGGACGCCGCGGCGGCAGCAATCAAGGTGTTCAAGCTATTCATGTTCTGGGCCTTTGTGTGATTGAAAATTTACAGGCCCAGTGTGCAGATGATGAAGGCCAGACAACAGGTACCAACACCTGCTGCGGGTGTAGGACAAACGGCCGCAGCTGGTGGCGCTGTGGTGCCACCGGTCGAGCGAACACGGCGACTACAAGTAGCGCGACTGCAGGTGCGCCTTGAAATGCGCCGGGTTCAGCCGCTCGCCGCTGGCACGCAGGGCCAATTCGTCGGTGGTCCAGATGCTGCCCTGGCTCCAGATGTTTTTCAGCAGCCATTCAAACACCGGCGCCAGGTTGCCGGCGGTCATCTGCGCATCCAGGTTGGGCAGCGCGCGTCTCATGGCCGCAAACCATTGCGCGGCGTACATGGCGCCCAGTGAATAACAGGGGAAATAGCCGAACAGCGCCTCGGGCCAATGCACATCTTGCAGCGGGCCGTCTTTGTAGTTGCCGCGTGTGTCCAGGCCCAGCAGCTCTTGCATCTTCTCGTCCCAGAGGGCCGGAATGTCTTCGGCTTCGATGTCGCCTTCAACCAGCGGGCGCTCGATTTCGTAGCGCAAGATGATGTGGGCCGGGTAGGTCACTTCATCGGCATCCACGCGGATCAGGCTGCGTCTGACGCGTGTCATCAAACGGTGCAGGTTGGGTGGTTCAAAGGCCGGCTGGGCGCCAAAGGCCGCGGTCACCATCGGCGCCAACAGGGTGACAAACCCCGGGTGGCTGCCCAGCTGCATCTCAAAACTCAGGCTCTGGCTTTCATGCAGCGCCATCGACCGCGGTTCGGCCACGGGCTGGCCCAACAGTTCACGCGGCAGGTTCTGTTCGTAGCGGCCGTGGCCGGTTTCGTGCACGGTACCCATCAGGCTGCCCAAAAATTCGTCATCGCGAAAGCGGGTGGTCATGCGCACGTCTTCGGGCACGCCGCCGCAAAACGGGTGCGTGCTGACGTCCAGCCGGCCGCCTTCAAAGTCAAAAGCCAACAGCCGCATCACCGCTTCGCACAGATGGCGCTGGGCGGCCAGCGAAAAAGGACCCACCGGTTCCAGTAGGGGCTGCTGCTGGTGGGCCTGTGCCTGTTTCGTGATCACCTGTTCAATCAGGCCGGGCAGCCACTGGCGCACCTCGCCAAACACACGGTCCACTTCGACGCAAGTCATGCCAGGTTCAAAGCGGTCCATCAGGGCGTCGTATTTGCGCACGCCCCGTTGCTGCGACAGCAACTCGGCTTCTTCGCGTGCCAGCTTCAGCACTTCGCGAAAATTGCCCACAAAACCGGGCCAGTCGTTGGCCGGGCGTTGCTGGCGCCAGGCGTGTTCACAGCGCGCGGTGGCCAGGCGTTGGCGCTGCACCAGTTGTTCTGGCAGCGCGTTGGCGCCTTGCCATTGGCGGTGCATTTCGCGCAGGTTGGCGCGCTGCAGCGGCGTCAGGTCTTCCTGTTCGGCGCGCTGCAGCTGCGCCGGCAAAGCAGGGTCGGTGCGCATGCGGTGCAGCAGCGCCGACATCTCGGCCATCGCAGCAGCCCGTGCTTCGTTGCCTTTCGGGGGCATGTTGGCCGCTTGGTCCCAGCCGGCCATGGCCTGCAAATGCCCGAAGTGGTGCATGCGCGTCCAGGTAGCGGCCAGACCGTCGTAGGCAGGGGTGGGTGTGGTCATGGTGGTGTGCGGACCCTTTTGGCCTGGTGGGGAGAATGGGACATTGTCTGTGCCCGGACAGCGTGCCCATCCCCCCGTTTGGTGGGCACCCCCTGGAGGGTCGGGCTGTGGGGTGGGCAGGGTTGGGGCGGGAGACCACAGGCCTGTTTCAGGGTGGTATCCAGGCACCGGGTACGGCCCAGTACAAGCCGCCGACATAAAACAGATAGCGCAGGAATTTGCCAATCGCCATGTAACCCACACAAGGCCAGAACGGCAGCCGCAGCCACCCGGCCAGTGCACACAGCGGGTCACCCACAAAAGGCAACCAAGACAGCAGGCAGGCCGGCGACCCGAAGCGCTGCAGCCAGGCCAACGCGCGCACTTGGGTGGGTGTGCGGTGGGCCAGCTTCTCAAAGGCTTTTTCAGCGCCCCAGCCCATCCAGTAGCTGATGGCGCCCCCGGCTGTGTTGCCCGCCGTGGCCACCAGCAGCGCCGGCCAGAAAAGATCCGGATTCAGTTTTATCAGCCCGTACACCGCCGGCACACTGGCCATGGGCAACAAGGTGGCCGACAACAAGGACACCAGAAAGACGGTCAGCAGGCCGTATTGCGGCAGGGCCAGCGCGGTCAACAAGGGGTGCAACCAGGTTTCCATGCGGCCGCAGTTTAGGTGGGGGCGGTGTGCAAGCCACCGTCGCTATACTCGCGCCTCATTTTTGAGCAGACAGCCCGTACCCCAGCGGTGCTGCGCCACCCCCGGCATCCCGCATGCGCATCGGCCCTTACGAGTTGAAAAACCGCCTGTTCGTGGCGCCAATGGCTGGTGTCACCGACCGCCCGTTTCGCATGCTGTGCAAGCGGCTGGGCGCGGGTTATGCGGTCAGCGAAATGGTGACCAGCAAACGCGAGCTGTGGCAGACGCTGAAAACCTCGCGCCGCGCCGACCATGCGGGCGAAAGTGCACCCATCGCGGTGCAGATTGCGGGCGTCGACCCGGCCGAGATGGCCGATGCAGCGCGCTACAACATCGACCGCGGCGCGCAGATCATCGACATCAACATGGGCTGCCCGGCCAAGAAAGTGTGCAAGGTGTGGGCCGGTTCGGCGCTGATGCAAAACGAGCCGCTGGCGCTGGCCATCGTGCAAGCCGTGGTGGCCGCCTGCGCGCCGCGCGGTGTGCCGGTGACGCTGAAAATGCGCAGCGGTTGGTGCGCCGCCGAGCGCAACGCCGTGCGCCTTGCGCGCGCTGCTGAAGCGGCCGGCGTTGCGATGGTGACGGTGCACGGCCGCACACGCGAGCAGGGTTATGGTGGGCATGCCGAACATCACACGGTGGCCGCGGTGAAAGCCGCCTTGAAGATACCGGTGGTGGCCAATGGTGACATCACGAGCCCCGCCCAGGCGCGCCAGGTGCTGCGAGATACCGGCGCCGATGCGCTGATGGTGGGCCGTGCTGCGCAGGGCCGGCCGTGGATCTTTGCGGAGATTGCCCACTTCCTGCAACACGGCGTGGTGCCGCCCGCACCGCTGGTGCACGACGTGCAGCAATGGCTGCTTGAACACTTGCATGACCACTACACGCTGTACGGTGAACACATCGGCATGCTCAGTGCGCGCAAACACATCGGCTGGGCGGTGGCTGACCTGCCCGGTGGTGCAGCCTTTCGCGGCCACATGAACACGCTGCAAAGCTGCCGCGAACAGCTGCAGGCGCTGGCCCAGTTTCTGGAGCAGCTGGCGCAAAACCACCCCCGCTGGCCCGACCCGTCGCAGGGGCCTGACAATGCCGACGCACATGCCGATGCCGGGACGCCGCAGGCTCGCGAGCAACAGCCATCTCCGATCGCAGATGATCAGCCGTTGGAGGCGGCCTGGGCATGAACAAAAACGACATCGAAACCTGCATGCGCAGCAGTGTTGAACATTACCTGCGCGAACTGCGCGGCGCCCAGCCCAACGCCTTGCACGAACTGTTCTTGGGCGTTGCCGAAAAGCCCCTGTTGGAGGTGGTGCTGCGCCACGCCCAGGGTAACCAGAGCAAGGCTGCCCAGTGGCTGGGCATCAACCGCAACACGCTGCGCCGCAAGCTGGACGAACACCACATCGGCGGCTGATGGCCGCAGGTCAGCGTGGGCATGGCTCGCGCGCCGCGGCCGGGTCAGCGGCGGCGGTCGAAGGCCCACCGCAGCAGCCCATTCCCTCCACGATCAACCTTAGGCCTCTGCCCATGCCCAGCACCCCCACCCTGACCGCGCTGCTGTCTGTTTCAGACAAAACCGGCGTACTTGAACTCGCCCGCGCTCTGGCTGCGCAGGGCGTGCGCTTGCTGTCCACCGGCGGCACTGCCCAGCTGCTGGCGCAGGCCGGTCTGGCCGTCACCGAAGTGGCCGAGGTGACCGGTTTGCCCGAGATGCTGGACGGCCGCGTGAAAACGCTGCACCCGGCCATCCACGGGGGTCTGCTGGCGCGGCGCGACCTGCCCGAGCACATGGCGGCGCTGCGTCAGCTGGGCATCAACACCATCGATTTGTTGGTCGTCAACCTGTACCCCTTTGCGCAGGCCACCGCACGCGCTGACTGCACGCTGGACGACGCCATCGAGAACATCGACATCGGTGGCCCCGCCATGCTGCGCGCAGCGGCAAAAAACTGGGCCGATGTGACGGTGCTGATTGACCCTGCCGACTACCCCCAGGTGCTGGCCGAACTGGGCAGCGCCGCGGGTGTGCAGCGCAGCACACGCCTGCGGCTGGCGCAGAAGGTGTTTGCACACACCGCCGCCTATGACGGCATGATCAGCGGCTACCTCAGTGCGCTGCAACCGGGCGCCGAAGAGCAAGGCGCAGCGGTGCCTGCACGAGACCCCTTCCCGCGGGTGGTGACGCTGCAACTGCACAAGACGCAAGACATGCGCTACGGCGAAAACCCCCACCAGGCGGCAGCTTTCTACCGCGAAGCGCAGCCGGCAGCAGGGGCGCTGGCGCTGTGGCAGCAGTTGCAGGGCAAGGCGCTGAGCTACAACAACATTGCCGATGCCGACGCAGCCTGGGAATGTGTGAAGACCTTTGGCGAGGCGGCCTGCGTGATCGTCAAACACGCCAACCCCTGTGGCGTGGCGGTGGCGGCGCAGTTGGTAGAGGCCTACGCCAAGGCCTGGAAAACCGACCCCACGTCGGCCTTCGGCGGCATCATCGCCTTCAACCGCGAACTGGACGCCACCACGGCGCGCCAGATCGGCGACAACAAGCAGTTTGTCGAGGTGCTGATAGCGCCGGGTTACAGCGCCGAAGCGCGCAGCATTCTGGCTGCCAAGCAGAATCTGCGTGTGCTGGAAGTGGCCCTGCCAGCAACGCCGGGTGCGGCCAACGCGGTGGACTACAAGCGCGTGGGCGGCGGCATGCTGCTGCAGACACCCGACGTGAAAAACGTGGCGCGCGCCGAGCTGCGTGTGGTCAGCAAGTTGACCCCCAGTGCGCAGCAGCTGGACGACCTGATGTTTGCCTGGAAGGTGGCCAAGTTCGTGAAGAGCAATGCCATCGTGTTCTGCGGTGGCGGCATGACGCTGGGTGTGGGTGCCGGCCAGATGAGCCGCGTGGACAGTGCCCGCATCGCCCGCATCAAGGCGGGACACGCCGGTTTGTCGCTCGCCGGGTCGGCGGTGGCCAGCGACGCCTTTTTCCCGTTCCGCGATGGGCTGGACGTGGTCATCGATGAAGGTGCCACCTGTGTCATACAGCCCGGTGGCTCGATGCGCGACGACGAGGTCATTGCGGCTGCCGACGAGCGCGGTGTGGTGATGCTGTTCACGGGCACACGCCACTTCCGTCACTGAGCAGGGGCGGGGCAAGCCACTGCGGCCGTGTGCATGCACAGCCCTCGCAGCCGGTAGGGCCTCAGGTTCTGCGGGCCGTGGTCGATATAGTTCCGAGTGCCTGTTTAGGTTTTTTTCCAACCGGGCAGCTTGACGGAGATTCAGGACCACTTGGCATGGCCTTTGTAGACACACAACCAGCCCCCATCAACCGTGGTGACACCGCAGGTGAATGGGCGCGTTTTCGTATCCGCAGCGCCAGCAAACAACTCGCCGCCCTGCGCGAGCTGTGCCGCAACGACACGCCTTTGGTGATAGGCACACCGGGTGGCGCCACGTTGCAGGTGGCGCTGTGGTCGGTGGACGATGTGAACCGCCGCTTGCACTTCAAGGTCGACCCTGATTCGCAGTGGTTCAACGACCTGTCCTACGAAGTGGACCTGTGGGCGGCTGCCTATGTGGAAGACGATAAATTGCAGTTTGCGCTGGCGCGCGTGAAATTTGGCGTCGACCAGGGGCGCCAGGTGCTGGCCGCTGACCTTCCCGAGCACATCTACCGCTTGCCGCGGCGGCAAGCGGTGCGTGTGAAGCGCAACGATGTGGATGGCCCGAAAGCGCGGTTTTCGCACCCCTTGGCACCACAACTGGTGACCACGTTGAAGCTGCTCGACGTCAGCAGCACCGGCTGCGCGCTGCTAAGCCCTGCTGATGGCCCTATGCTGTCGCTGGGCCTGGTGCTGAAAAAGGTCGAGATCGAGCTGGATGACGAGACGATCCTGTTCTGCGACTTGCTGGTGCACCACATCACGGCCCACAACCGGCGCGAACGCAACACCCGCGTGGGCTGTGCATGGCAGGCCATGCCACCCGCGGCGCAAGAGCGCTTGCTGGAATGGATAGAACGCGGGCGCCGCCGCCGCGACCTGATGTCGCTGAACCTGCGCTGACGCTGCGTTGCGCGGTTTATGAGGCGCCGCTGAACAAGCCACAAACTCTGCCTGTTTGAGCCGCCCAGCCGCTGGCTCGCGCAGGCAAGCATTAGCATGCTGTCCATGTCATGGGCAGTCATCATGGGTCAGGTGCTGGCCTTCATTGCAAGGCTGATCACCGGCGCGCAGGGTCATTGGAAGGGGTGCCCGCCGAAGGCCGAGCAGCGCATCTACTTTGCCAATCACCAGAGCCACCTGGACTGGGTGCTGATCTGGGCTGCGCTGCCGCACGACCTGCGTGCGCGCACGCGGCCCATCGCAGCGCGTGACTACTGGACCTCGACGCCCTTCAAACAGTGGTTGACGACCGAGGTGTTCAATGCCGTGTACGTCAACCGCAAGCGCATCAAGGGCGCCGCGGCCGATGGCAGCGAAGACCAGGACCCGCTGGAGCCTTTGGTGGAGGCGCTGGGCCGAGGGGACTCACTCGTCATCTTCCCCGAAGGCACCCGCAGCGCACAGGGCGACCCGGCCGAATTCAAAAGTGGCCTCTTCCACCTGGCGCAGCAGTTCCCGGGCGTGCAACTGGTGCCGGCCTGGATAGACAACGTGCAGCGTGTCATGCCCAAGGGCGAAGTGGTGCCGGTGCCTATTCTGTGCACCGTGACCTTTGGGGTGCCGTTGCAGCTGGGCGCTGACGAAGCCAAGGCACCTTTTTTGAAGCGTGCCCGCGACGCCGTGCTGGCCGCGCGGCCGGTGAAACGATGAACAGCCTGCGTCTGATGCCCGTCAACGAGCAGGTGGGCCTGCTTTTTGTGGCCTTGTTTGGGTTGCTGGCGCTGGTCTCGGTGCTGGTGGGGTGGTTCACCCTGCGTGAAGACGGCAGCAGCGGCGCTGGTGACAGTAACGGTGGCCAGGCGCTGCAGCGGGACGAACGCCGCACACAGATGCAACGCGACCTGCGCGCCTTGTGGCTGGGTGCGCTGGTGTTCTGGGTCTCTTGGGTGTCGGGCGCGGTGGGCGCCACCTTCACCTTTGCGGCGTTTTCATTTCTGGCATTGCGCGAATTTGTCACCCTGCTGCAGACCCGCCGCAGCGACCACCGCAGCCTGCTGCTCGCCTTTTTTGTCGCACTGCCCCTGCAGTATGTGCTGGTGGGCTTGCGTGCTTTTGACCTCTTCACCGTGTTTGTGCCGGTGTTTGTGTTTGGTGCCATTCCCGTGGTGGCGGCGCTGGCGGGCGACCCTGAAAGGTTCTTGTCACGCAACGCCGAAATCCAGTGGGGCATCATGGTGTGCGTGTTTGGTCTCAGCCACGCGCCGGCCTTGCTGCTGCTGAACCTGCCGCAGTTTGAGCAGCGGGGCGCGTTTTTGCTGTTTTTTCTGGTCATGGTGGTGGCGCTGGCGCACATTACCCAAGAGCTGGCCAGCCGCCGCTTGCGCCGCCGGCCCATGGTGCGAAAGATCGACCGCAGCTTTTCTTTTCGCGCCTGGGCTTTGGGGGTGGCTGCTGCAGCCGCGCTGGGTGCGGCGCTGTTCTGGATCACGCCCGTCAACCCCTTGCACGCCGCTGCGGCTGCTGCGGTGGCGGGGGGCAGCGGTACGCTGGGCGACCTGGTGATGCGGGCCATGAAAAAAGACGCTGGTGTGCGTTACTGGGGCAACCGCAGCTCGGTCACGGGCGCTGTTGGCCTGCTGGACCGCCTGGCGCCGCTGTGTTTTGCCGCGCCGGTGTTTTTCTACACCGTGCGCTGGACCTTTGCCTGACATGGGCAAGGCTCAGCCCGGCAGCGCCAACGAATGCCGGGCTTCTGCATGCTGATTTTGGGCATCGACCCTGGTTTGCAGCGCACGGGTTTTGGTGTTGTGCAGGCCGAAGGCCAGCGCCTGGCTTATGTGGCCAGCGGCCGGCCACGAGCGTCGCGCCGTGTTCCTCGGCGAGCGCGGCCAGGGTGTCGCCGGCCGGCGTTCCGACCACGTCCTCGTCCTCGATGTCGATCACGTCC
>JANNMQ010001035.1:0-1535 GCA_031398045.1 Rubrivivax sp. | reverse complement strand
ACGCGCGCCGCGGCGTCCGCTTCACCCAGGTGTTCGAGCAGCATCACGCACGACCAGAAGGTGCCGATCGGGTTCGCCAGGCCCTTGCCCATGATGTCGAATGCCGAGCCGTGGATCGGCTCGAACATCGACGGGTAGCGGCGCTCGGGGTCGATGTTGCCGGTCGGTGCAATGCCCAGGCTGCCGGCCAGCGCGGCGGCCAGGTCGCTGAGCACGTCGGCGTGCAGGTTAGTCGCGACCAGCGTGTCGAGCGAGGCCGGCCGGTTCACCATGCGTGCGGTGGCTGCGTCCACCAGTTCTTTGTCCCAGGTGACGTCTGGGAATTCCTTCGACACCTGCAGCGCAATTTCGTCCCACATCACCATCGCGTGGCGCTGCGCGTTGCTTTTGGTGACCACGGTCAGCAGCTTGCGCGGGCGTGACTGCGCCAGGGCAAACGCAAAGCGATGGATGCGTTCTACACCCGCACGCGTCATGATGGACACGTCGGTGGCGGCCTCGATCGGGTGGCCCTGGTGCACGCGGCCGCCGACGCCGGAATATTCACCTTCAGAGTTTTCGCGCACGATGACCCAGTTCAGGTCGCCCGGCGCGCAGCGCTTCAGCGGCCCGTCGATACCGGGCAAGATGCGGGTGGGGCGCACATTGGCATACTGGTCAAAACCCTGGCAGATCTTCAGGCGCAAGCCCCACAGCGTGATGTGGTCGGGGATGTGCGGGTCGCCGGCTGAACCGAAGAGGATGGCATCTTTGTTGCGCAAGGCATCCAGCCCGTTGGCCGGCATCATTTCGCCGTGTGCTCGGTACCAGTCGCCGCCCCAGCCGAAGTTTTCAAAGTCGAAGCCGAAGCTGCCGTCGGCTGCGGCCAGCGCCTGCAGCACCTGTTGGCCCGCAGGCACCACTTCTTTGCCGATGCCGTCGCCGGGGATGGTGGCGATGCGGTAGCTCTTCATGACGGGTCCTTTTGTGCGGTGGCTGGTGGTGGCTGCACTGTAGGGGTGTTTCCGCACCGCGAGGTGTCGCCGATGCGTGTAGCCAGGCACTCAGACTGCCATCACCCTCTACGATGGCCCCCCCCCCAGCCACCATCCGCCCCTATGGACAAACCCATGAACTTTCTTCAACCGGCCCTGTTTGCTGTTGCTGCTGTTGCGCTCCTCGCTGGCAACGCCTGCGCACAAGCCTATCCCAGCAGGCCCATCACCCTGGTTGTGCCCAACCCACAGGGCGGTGTGGTGGACACCTCGTAGCGCCTGCTAGGCGAACCACTGGCCAATCTTTTGGGGCAGAGCGTGGTGATCGAAAACAAGGGTGGCGCCAGTGGCAACATCGCCTATGGCCAGGTGGCCAAAGCGGCGGCCGACGGCTACACGCTGCTCATCAGCTACTCGGCCTATCACGTCGGCAACCCGTCGATGTTCAGCAAGTTGCCCTGGGCGCAGAAAGACTTCGTGCCCGTGGCCCTGCTGACTGCGGCCACCAACGTCATTGCCGCCCACCCCACTGTGGCGCCGAACAATCTGAAAGACTTCGTG
>JANNMQ010001023.1:0-3273 GCA_031398045.1 Rubrivivax sp. | reverse complement strand
TCCTTGCGTTCTGCTTCGTCATCGCTGCTCAGTTCCTGGTCGATCAACAGCGCGATGTAGATGGCCAGTGCACGGCCACCTTCCGCGTAGGCGCGGGCCGTCAGCAGCATCTTGCGCACGTCGGGGTGCACGATGATGGTGTCGGCCGGTTGGTCGGGGTGTTTGGTACCGCTTAAGCTGCGCATCTGCGTGCGGTCTTTGGCGTACACCACGGCATTCTGGTAGGCCACTTCGGTCAGGCCCAGGCTCTGGTTGCCCACGCCCAGGCGCGCCGCGTTCATCACCACGAACATCGCCGCCAGGCCTTTGTTGGGCTGGCCCACCAGCGAGCCCACGGCTCCGTCCAGGTTGATTTGGCAGGTGGCGTTACCGTGGATGCCCATCTTGTGTTCCAGCGCACCACAGAAGATCGGGTTGCGCGCGCCGAGCGTGCCGTCGGCGTTGGCCAGGTATTTGGGCACCACAAACAAGCTGATGCCTTTGCTGCCTGCAGGCGCATCGGGCAGACGGGCCAGCACCAGATGGATGATGTTGCCCGCCAGGTCGTGTTCACCGGCGCTGATGAAAATCTTCTGGCCTGTCAGCCTGTAATTGCCGTCAGGCAGCGCTTCGGCTTTGGTGCGCAACATGCCCAGGTCGGTGCCGCAATGGGGTTCTGTCAGGCACATGGTGCCGGTCCATTCACCGCTGGTCAGCTTGGGCAGGTAAGTGGTTTTTTGGGCGTCGGTGCCATGTGCTTTCAGGCATTCATAAGCGCCATGCGACAGCCCCGGGTACATGGTCCAGGCCTGGTTGGCCGAATTCATCATCTCGTACAAACACTGGTTCAGCACAATGGGCAGGCCCTGGCCGCCATAGGCCGGGTCGCAGCTCAGAGCCGGCCAGCCACCTTCCACATACTGGGCGTAAGCGGCCTTGAAACCTTCCGGTGCGCGCACCTCGTGGGTGGTCTTGTCCAGCGTGCAGCCTTCGGCGTCGCCGCTGATGTTCAGCGGAAACAACACCTCAGCTGCAAACCGGCCCCCTTCTTCCAACACGGCGTTGATGGTCTCGGCGTCGACGTCGGCATGTTTGGGCAAGCGCTTGAAGGTGTCGGCCACTTTCAGCAGTTCGTGCAGCACAAAGTGCATGTCGCGCAAGGGCGGGGTGTATTGGGCCATCGGTAACTCCTGGGAAAAGAAAGTGGTGGAACTAGGCCAGTCGGCGGGTGTTGGCAGTGCTCTTGCCGCCTGCTGGCGCTGGTTTGGTGGGTAGGCTGCGGCCGTCGACGAGGTAATGGCTGAGGGCGCGCTCGAAGCCCGCATGCGCGCGATTGAGCGCGCCCGGTATGCGCAAAAAACGTGCGTCGTGGTGCAGAGCCAGCACCAGCCCGTGCAATTCAAACAGCATTTGTGTGGGGTCGGTGTCGGCACGCAGCTCACCCGTCTGGACGGCCAGGTCTATGGCCCTGTGCAGCGCCGAGTGCCAGCTTTGCACCATGGCCGCCAGCGCGTCGCGCACCGGTCCGGGGCGGTCGTCAAATTCAACGGCGCCGCTGATGTAGATGCAGCCTGAATCCACTTCCACAGAGACGCGACGGATCCAGTTTTCGAACAAGGCGCGCAGCCGCGACAGCCCACGCGGCTGCTGCACGGCCGGGAAAAAAACTTCGTCTTCAAACCGTGCGTGGTATTCGCGGATAACGGCAATCTGCAACTCCTCGCGCGAACCAAAATGCGCAAACACGCCCGACTTGCTCATCTGCGTCACTTCAGCCAAGGCGCCAATGGACAAGCCTTCCAGCCCCATGTGTGACGCCAGGCCCAAAGCCGCGTCCAGAATGACCGCGCGTGTGTGCTGACCCTTGTGCAGTGCACGCGACGAGTGCTTGCCTGGTGGGACGGGTAACGCCGGCTCGGTGGTGAAGGTGGAAGTCACAGGGGGTAGGGCCTGGCTGGGTGTGGCTGAGTAAAAGGTGCTGTAGGACCGAAAAAAGAACGATCGTGCTATTTTGCCGACTTCGGTGCGGGCTGGGCGTGGGCTCGCGTGACTTTCTGTAGACCCACCGCCCTAGAACGCGAGAAAGTGCCGCACGCAAACAGCCCGTGTACGGCCCAGGGCTATGCCCCGCTGCAGGGCCCTGACAAACGCACAAGCCAGGTCTGAGCAACGCTGGTTTGGTTGATGCGCTACGCTACGGGGCATGGACGTGCTGCAACTCGACATCTCGGGTCGCCCGCAGGCGTGGATCAGCCCACGCGAAGCGGCGGTGCTGTATGCCAGCGACGCTGTGGCTTGGACGCTGGGAGACACCTTTCAGGTGCTGCGCGGCGGCACGCAGCGCAGCACAGGGCGCCAAAGCCGTATTGAAGTGCACCCCATCGTGGCTGTGCGCGGCGCCATCCCCTCGCGCGCCTGGCGTCAGGCACCTGCCCTATCAAACCCCAAGTTGTTCGCCCGCGACCGCCACATCTGCGCTTATTGCGGCGGCCACTTTGTGTTTGACGAACTGACGCGTGAACACATCGTGCCGGTGTCCAGAGGCGGCCACGACAGCTGGATGAACTGCATCACAGCCTGCAGGTCCTGCAACGGCCACAAGGGCAGCCGGCTGCCTGAAGAGGCCCGCATGAGCCTGTTGTTTCTGCCTTATGTGCCCAGCCTGCACGAAGACATGATCTTGCGCGGGCGGCGCATCGTGGCCGATCAGATGGATTTTTTGCTGGCGTCGGTACCGCGGAGTTCACGACTGCACGCTTGAGCTTGCTGCCAGGGACCAAAGGCGGGCGGCAGAACCACCCAAAAAACAATCGGCCTTCAGGTCACCCTGAAGGCCGATGCATATCAAGTTCTCTGCTGCAACCGCCAGGTCGTCGCGACGACCTGGCGAGCTTTCAACCAGCGCGCATCAAGCGCGCGTGGTGTTCAGGTTCGGGTAGCGCACATGCTCCACCAGTTCCTGCGTTTCGGCAGACGGTGCTGGCGTCAGCAGACTGACAATGATGATCACCGCAAAGCCCAGCGGCACGCCGAATAGGCCGGCCGAGATCGGCAGGATGCCGTACCACAGCTCGATCGGCGAGGTGACGCCGAACACGCCACGCAACCAGGGCTGGGTGGTCACCATGTAGTAGGCCGTGATACCCAGGCCGGCCAGCATGCCCAGCGTGGCGCCCCACTTGTTGGCGCGCTTCCAGAACACCCCAAGTACCAGTGCCGGGAAAAAGGCCGCCGCAGCAAAAGAGAACGCCGCCGACACCAGGAACAGGATGTCCGCCGGTTTCTGCGCCGCCA
>JANNMQ010000977.1:0-3122 GCA_031398045.1 Rubrivivax sp. | reverse complement strand
CGATGGCGTTGTTGCTGCTGACCCACGTGCCCGCCCTCGCCGGCCCCGGCGCCCACGGTCCCAATGGCGAGCATCTGGACGCCCCGACCGCGGTGCGCTCCGTCTCGGCGTTGCCGCGCGTCGACGCCCACACCGACGCCTTCGAGCTGGTTGCAGAACTGCGCCCCCGTGAGCTGACCATCCTCATCGACCGCTATGAATCCAACGAGCCTGTGCTGGGCGCCAAGCTCGAAGTGGAGAACGGCGCGCTGAAGGCCGTTGCCGCATTCCGCGCCGAGCAAGGGGACTACGCCGTCACCGATGCCGCCATGTTGAAGGCGCTGGCCGCGCCCGGCGAGCACGGGCTGGTCTTCACGCTGGTGGCGGGTTCCGACAGCGACCTGCTCGACGGCACGCTGGTGGTGGCCGCCAAAACTCCTGCCGGTGCAACCGCAGGCGGCGACCACGGCCATGCCCACGGCAGCGATGCCAGCCACGGGCACACACACGGCCTGGAACGTGCGGCCTGGATCGGCGCGGGTGTGGCGGCGCTGGGCCTGGTCGGCGGCATCGCCTGGTGGCGGCACCGCAGACACCCCGCAAGCAAATTGCAGGGAGGTCTGTGATGACGCCGTATCTATCGACAGCGCGCAGCCTGCGCGCCATGGCCAAGGCCGCGGCGCTAGCCGCGAGCCTGCTGGGGCTGTCGCTGTCCCTATCGCCAGCGCACGCCGGACCGGGCGCGCACGGCCCCAACGGCGAACACCTCGACGCACCCGGTGCGCCAGTCAACGCATCCGGCCTGGCGCGCCTGCCCGATGGCAGCGTCAACGTGCCCAAGCTGGCGCAGCGGCGCATGGCGATCCGCACGGTGCTGGCGCCAGAGTCCGAAGCTGCGGCCACGGTCGAGATGCCGGGCCGGGTGACCCTGGACCCGAACGCCAGCGGTCGCGTGCAGGCCGTTTATGGCGGGCGCGTCGAACCCGGTCCGCGGGGGCTGCCGGTGGCCGGCCAAGCGGTACGGCAGGGCGAGGTGCTGGCCTACGTGCGCTACCAGGCCGAGCCCTATGCCCTCAGCGGGCAACGGGCCCAATTCGCCGACCTGCGTGCACAGCGGCAACTGGCCGAGCAGCGTGTGCAGCGTCTGGAAGGCCTGGAAGGCACCGTGCCGCGCAAGGAGATCGAGGCTGCCCGAAGCGAGGCGACGAGCCTGGCCGAACGCGAACGCAGCATCGGCGGCAGCCTGGTGGCGCGCGAGGCCCTGACCGCCCCGGTCAGCGGGGTCATCGCGCGTGCCGATCTGGTCATCGGCCAGGTGGTCGAGCCACGCGACGTGCTGTTCGAGGTGGTCAACCCGGCGCGCATGCTGGTGGAGGCCACGACCGCCGACGCCAACGTGGCCGCGCGCGTGACAGGCGCATCGCTGCAAGGTGTGCCCGGGGTGACGCTGCGCTTGCTGGGCGCCTCGCGCACGTTGCGCGATGGCGTGCTGCCCATCACCTTTGCCGTCTCGCCCGTCAAGGCGGGGACTGCCTTGACGCTCGCCATCGGCCAGCCGGTCACCGTGGTCGCGCAATCGAAAGAACGCATCAAGGGCGTCGTGCTGCCGGCGCAGGCCGTCGTGCGCAACCCGTCCAACGAGCCCATCGTCTGGATCAAGTCGGGCGCCGAGCGCTTCATCCCGCAGCCGGTGCAGTTCAGGCCGCTGGACGCGGGCACGGTGGTGGTGACGCAGGGCCTGAGCGCGGACAACCGCGTCGTGGTCCAGGGCGCACCGCTGATCGCGCAGATCCGCTGAGCGGGAATCGATCATGTTCAACTGGATCGTTCGCACCAGCCTGCACAACCGCCTGTTCGTGCTGGCCGTCGCCGCGCTGTTGATGGTCTATGGCGCGATCACGGCATCGCGCACGCCGATCGACGTCTTCCCCGACCTCAACAAGCCGTTGATCACGGTGCTGACCGAAGCCGGCGGCATGGCGCCGGAAGAGGTGGAGCAGCTCGTCACCTTCCCGCTAGAGACCGCGCTGAACGGCATGCCGGGCGTAACCCGCGTGCGCAGCACCTCGGGCGTGGGCCTGTCGCTGGTGTATGCCGAATTCGACTGGGGCACGGACATCTACCGCAACCGCCAGCTGGTGGCCGAGCGGCTGGCGCTGGTGCGTGCGCAGATGCCGGGCGACATCACGCCGGTGATGGGACCGGTGTCGTCGATCATGGGCGAGATCATGCTGGTGGCGCTGCCGCTGACGTCGAGTGACGGCAAGACGGCGGCTTCACCGATGGCAGCGCGCGAGTACGCCGACTTCGTGCTGCGGCCGCGGCTGCTGTCGATCCCCGGCGTGGCGCAGGTCATCCCCATCGGCGGCGAGGTGCGCACGCTGCGCGTGGCGCCCGACACGGCGCGGCTGGCGCAGTTCGGCGTCTCGCTGTCGCAGGTGGAACAGGCCATCAAGGGCTACGCCGGCAACGCCGGCGGCGGCTTCATCGACCTGAACAGCCGCGAGTACCTGATCCGCCACCTGGGCCGCAGCAACCGCGCCGAGGACCTGGCGGGTGTCGCCGTGGCCTGGAAAGACGGCCGCGCGATCCTGCTCGAGCAGGTGGCCACCGTCTCTTTCGCGGCGGGCCTGAAGCGCGGCGACGCCGGCTATAGCGGGCTGCCGGCGGTGGTGATCAGCGTGCAGAAGCAGCCCGATGCCGACACGGTGAAGCTGACCTCACAGATCGAGTCAGCGCTCAACGAATTGAAGCAGGGATTGCCCAAGGGCCTGGCCGAGCCGCGCGTGCTGTTCCGCCAGGCCGACTTCATCAAGGCTTCGGTCAGCAACGTGGCCGAGGCGCTGCGCGACGGCGCGATCATGGTCGCCATCGTGCTGTTCGCCTTCCTGCTGTCGGTGCGCACAACAGTGATTTCGCTGGTGGCCATTCCGCTGTCGCTGGCCGTCACCGCAGGGGTGTTCCAGTGGCTGGGGCAGTCGATCAACGTGATGACGCTCGGCGGCCTGGCCATCGCCATCGGCGAGCTGGTCGACGACGCCATCGTGGACGTGGAGAACGTGTTCCGCCGCCTGCGCGAGAACCGCATCGCGGCCTCTCCGCGCCCGCCGCTCGCCGTGGTGCTGTCGGCTTCGCGCGAAGTG
>JANNMQ010000107.1:0-18703 GCA_031398045.1 Rubrivivax sp. | reverse complement strand
TTCGTCGCACGCGGGTTCACGAACAAGGACTTGCGCCAGCAGTTTGCCGTCGCGACGAGGGCCACATTGGCGCGTAGAGAAAACCTGACTCATTCAATGCAACTGCAATTTGGTCAAGGAGTCTAGTCAGTATCGGTCGATGGCGGGAGGCCTGGCGAGCCCCCGGCCGCCAGCGCGCGCAGCCGGTCAGGCTTCTGTGGCTTGCGGGGCCGCGCCGTCCATGCGGCCCTGGGTGAGCCGGTGCAGCACCTGCTGGCCGGATTCGGCCACCTGCTGCATCGTCGCTTCGAGCAAGGCCATGTCCCACAGCGACTGGGCGAAGGCCTGGTACTCGGTCGATCGGGCCTCGGCCAGCGCCCCGGTAGGCGCGCCGTCTTGCAGCGCGCCGGCCAGTGAACCGAACCCCGCCTGCAGGCGCGCCAGTTGTTCGCGCAGTCGCGGGTCGGCCGCGGCCGGCGCATGCCCGGGCACCAGATCGCCGAAAATTCCACCAGCATCGGCTTGCCCTGCACTTCCCTCACTGGCTCACCACCTGAGCCTGCTGAGGCTTCTCCGTTGAGGTTTCGAATCGGGCTGGAAGCAATCCGACCCTGCACGCCTGTCGGCACGGAGTGCCGGGCACTGGAGCGGACTGTACCGCGGTGGACGGATCACAAATGGTCTTCCGGTGCCAATGGCTGGAACAGGCTGCCAAGCCACCGCATCCACCAATGGGAATCGGGCTCCAGGCTCAAAACCAGCGGTCCATCGCCTTCCGGGATGACCCATTCGCAGCAGCTGCCGTCAGCGGCCAGGCGCAGCGCATAGGCGCTGTGCAGTCGGTCGATGTCGATCAGTATCTTCAATTGCACGGCCAGTGCAGGGCTATCGATGAGTGCGCCGAATTCGGTGTTCAGTGTGGCCGATCGCGGATCGAGATTCATCGACCCGATGTAGGCCAAGCGATCGTCCACCACCACGGTCTTGGCATGCAGCCGGCCCAACGACGCGCCGAACAGGAACATGCGCATGTTGTCCTTCACACGCTGCTGGCTCAGCTCGAACAACTGCACGCCCGCACCCAGCAGCGCCTCGCGGTAGCGGGCGTACGCCAGGTGTACCAGCGGCTCGTCGGTCGATGCCAGCGAGTTGGTCAGCACACGCACCTCCACGCCGCGCTCGCGCAATGCCAGCAACAAGGCCAGCCCGTTGCGCCCGGGCACGAAGTACGGCGATGACGCCAGCACGCTGCTGTGCGCTCCCATCATGGCCTGGTAGACGCCATGGGTGACGCTGCTGCTCATCAGCTCGCCCCCTGGCCCGCCCTGGAAGGGCTTTTCAGGGTGGTCGGCCAGCACCTGGGCGCGGCCGCTCAGCAGCTCGATGTGCGGATCGTCTAGTTGCCGGCCCACGGGTGGCTGGCCCAGCACGTCGCTGGCGGCCAGCACGGCGGGCATGGCGAGTTCCGCACGCGCCGGCTCGGTCCGCTGTTCGAAGTCGGCGTGCATGGCGGGTGATTCGCCTGCAGCGCCCTGCGGCGCACGCACGATGGCATCCAGCGGGTAGGCCGTGGGCGAATTCCAATAACTGTCGAACTCGGCCTGCATGGCTGGCAGCAGCGCGCCCGCTGCGAGCACGTCGATGTCGATGAAGTTGTCGGCGTCCAGCTTCAGGAAGTAGATGTCTGCGATGTTGCGTCCGCCAAACAGCGCCCAGGCACCGTCGGCGATGAACAACTTGTTGTGCATGCGGTGGTTGATGCGCTTCCAGTCCCACGGCGCTGCGGCGAAGCGGCCCAGCGGTCCGCTGCCGCGCGCCGCAGTGAAGGGGTTGAACAGCCGCACCTCAACGCCGTCGTGCGCTGCAAAGCTCTGCCACAAGGCGTCGGCGCCGCCGGTGTACAGGTCGTCGATCAGCACTCGAACGCGCACGCCGCGCGCTGCTGCGTCGCGCAGCGCGCGCAGCAGCGCGCGGCCGGTGCTGTCGTCGGCGAGGTGGTAGTACTGCAGGTCCAGGCTGGTCTGGCTGCGCTGGATCAACTGCAGACGCGCGTCCAGTGAGTGCGTGCCCAGAGGCAGCAGCCGGAAGCCGCTGAGTCCCTGCGTGCTGCCGTCAGGCATGGTGGGCGTTGCTGGCAGTGCAGCCAAGGTGCCGCCGGCCGTGGCTTGTGCGCTGACTGCAGTCAGCGCGTGCATCGAGGCCAGCGCGAGCCGCCCGAGCGGGGTTTGCGGCGACAGCGGCAGCGCCTGGCTTGCCGGTGGTGGCGAGCCAAGCATCGGCAGACTGCTGCAGCCGGCCAAGGCCAGCAGGCTTGTCAGCAATGCACTGCGGCTGCAGCTTGCCAACCGAGCGATGAGTCCAAGCGGGGCCATGAGGTCGGTGGTACGTCGTGCTTGCAGGACAAGTTCAGTCGCGCCAAGGACGCGGTGGATTACAGCCATTTGCCGCGCGGACTCACACGATGAAGCGCCCTCGTCGCTGCATCGCCACCACGGCAGGCGCCTGCACGTCGACCCAGGTCAGGAAGTCCACGGTCTTGAACTCGCGGTCCAGAGCCGGCGGCCCGCAGATCGCTGAACCCAATGCCAAGTAGGCGGACAGCAGGCGCGGAATGCGCGGGGCAGACGCTGCCATGGCCTTCAGCGGGCAGGCGAACTCAGGCCGCGGCCGCGTCTGCCACGCCGGCAGCGCCAGGTGAGGCAGAAGCTGCTGGTAGGCAGCGGCGCCCACTGCCGCGTCTTGGGTGGTGAACGAGCTGCAGCCGATGAGGTAGCGTGCGCCCTGGTCGCGCGCGTAGGTGCCGATCCCCTTCCACAACAGGTTGAGAACCGCAAAATTGCGGTGGCGGGCGTGGATGCACGCGCGCCCCAGTTCGAGGATCTCACTGCGGGCGGCCTCGAAGGGCGAGAAGTCGAATTCGCGCTCGCTGTAGTAGCCCAGCCCGTCGCGGGCGCGTTGCCCCGTCTGTAGCCGATAGGTTCCGACGACGCTGCCGTCGTTCGTGTCCTCGACGATCAGGTGGTCGCAGATCTCGTCGAAGGGGTCGGCGTCCAGGCCAGTGTCGTAGGAGTGAACCAAGCCTTCGTCGAGTTCGAGATTGAAGACGTCGAAGCGCAGCGCCTGCGCGGCTCTGAGGTCGGCGCGGCTGGCTGCCAGGCGTCCCGCATAGGCCGGCGCTGGCTGCGCGTGCTGTTCGGTCGATGGGGCGGAAGCGGGGTGCGTCATGGGCGGACCTGCAAGTTGGCGGGGCGGGCTGCACGGGCTGGGTAGGCGCTCCAAGAGTCGCCAGACTTCCGCCCTTGTTACAAGAATCGACGGGTGTAATCAAAACGTGGGCTGTGCGACTATGGGCGGTGCTTGTGGCAGCGGTATGACCCGACGCGCAGGCCGTCGGAGCAGATCGATGACACAGGCAGCGGAGCGAAGCAAGGCAGAGAGGGCGCGCGCTGCGCTGTCCATGCTCGCGAACCGGGCTACCAGGCCACCGGGTCCGCCGCTGTGGACGGCGTTGGGCGTGGCACTCGCCGCAGTGGGCTGTGCGCCGCTCGGGCCGAAGGCCCCGTTGTCGGCGACGGAAGGCATGCGCAGTTCGATGGCCGTCGGCGACCCGCCTGGCGCCAGCATCAGCTTTCTGCGCGGCGGCAATCCTGCCGGCCCTTGTGTGGTGCTGGTGCATGGCACGCCTGGATCGGCCACCGGTTGGTTGGACTACTTGACGGCGCCGCCTGCGGGCGCTGATGTCGTTGCCCTGGATCGACCCGGGTTTGGTGCCAGCGCCCCAGGCGGTGCGGTGCCGAGCCTGGCAGCGCAGGCCGCGGCGGTCATGGCGCTGTTGCCGACGGATCGACGCCCGGTCGTGTTGATGGGCCACTCACTGGGCGCACCGATCGTCGCGTGGGCGGCTGCGCAGCTTGCGGCCGAACAGCCGGAGCGCTCCGTGGCGATCGTCATGCTGGCTGGGTCACTGGACCCGGCGCAGGAACGTGTCCACGCCATGCAGCATGTCGGTGCCTTGAAGCCCGTGCAGTGGCTGCTGCCGCGCGTCATCCGAAACGCAAACGCCGAGTTGATGGCGTTGAAGCCCGAACTCGAAGCGCTGGGCACGATCTTGCCTTCGGTCAAGGCCAAGGTCGTGATCGTGCATGGCACAGCGGACGATCTCGTCCCCGTGGCGAACGTGGCCTATATGCAAGAGCGATTCAGCGGCGCACGCTGCATCAGCACCGTGCTGCTGGAGGGGCAAAACCATTTCCTGCCGTGGAACTCGGAAGGCGCCGTGCGGGAAGCGTTGCGCGTTGCGATGGAGCCTTCGTGTTGACTTCGTTCGGCGTCGAGCCTTCGGCGCTGCTGGCATGGTTCCAGGCCGCGCTGGCCGGCATGGCAGCGCCCGCCGTCATCGCGCTGGTGTTGGCACTGACGACGCTGCTGCTCGAAGACCTGGCCATCGCCGCCGGCGTGGCATTGGCCACCCAGGGTCTGATCTCGTGGGAACTGTCGCTCGCGGCGGTGGGGGGCGGCATCGCATTGGGCGACCTGGGCCTGTATGCGATGGGCCTGTGCGCCACGCGCGTGCCCTGGTTGCGCAAGCGCTACGTGGGTGACAAGTCCACTTGGGCGCGCGAGCAGATCGTGCGCCGCCTGCCCAGCGCCGTGCTGCTGGCTCGCGTGGTGCCGGGCCTGCGCCTGGCCACCTACACGGCCTGCGGCTTCGTCCGCGTGCCGATCGTCCCTTTCACGGCCTGGGTGATGTTGGCCGTGACGCTGTGGACGGTCGGCCTGTACGGGCTGAGCGCCGCCATCGGCCATGCGCTCGCCAAGCACCTGGGCCTGCCGCCCCCATTGGCCGTGGCCATTCCCATCCTTGTGCTGGCAGCGGCAGTGCCGCTGGTACGACATCTCCGAACACGTTCCATGACAGCACGCCCATGACCCCGATGCCCCGATCAGCAGCCCCGTTGTTCAACGACCCACCCTTGGCCTTGGCCAAGACCGAGCCCCAGAGCAGAGCTCCTGCCGCGCGGCCCCACCAGGGCATGCCGCCGCTGGATCTGGACGGGCCGGCGTTGAGCTTCTTCGAGTTCTGGCCCATGTGGGCGTTCTATCCACCCGTGATGCTGTACGCCGCCTGGCTGATGCTGCGCTACCGCGGCGTGTTGCTGCCGACGGTGGCCAACCCGTCGTTCCCGGGCGGCGGCTTCTATGGTGAGAGCAAGGCCGAGATCCTTTCGCTAGCCATGCGACACACACCGGAGTGGGTCGCGCCCTTCATCGCTGTCCAGCGGCCCGAAGCCGCAGAAGCAGACCCACGCCTGGAGTGCGAAACCGCGCTGACGGCGCTTTCTGACGCGGGCCTGAGCCTGCCCGTCGTCGCCAAGCCCGACCTCGGTTGCCGCGGCGCGGGCGTCAAGCTGATTCGCACGGCGGACGACCTGCATGCGTACCTCCAGGCCTTTCCGCGGGGCGCCACGCTGTTGCTGCAGCGCTTGGTGCCGTTCGAAGGTGAAGCTGGCATCTTCTACTGCCGCCGCCCGGGCCAGGCGAACGGGCGCATCGTCTCGATCACCCTCAAGTACTTCCCGTACGTCACCGGCGACGGCCGGCGCACCCTGCGCCAGTTGATCCTGGACGACCCACGCGCCGGCAAGCTGTCGCACCTCTACCTGCGGCGTCACACGGCGCGGCTCGACCAGGTGCCAGCGGCTGGAGAAACTATCCGGCTGGCCTTTGCCGGCAGCCACAGCCGCGGCGCGATCTTCCGCAACGGCACGCACCTGGTCACGCCCGAGATGGAAGCCTGCTTCGACGCCATCGCCAAGCGCCTGCCGGAGTTCCACTTCGGACGCTTCGATGTCCGCTTCGAGGACTTTGCGCAAGTGCAGCGCGGACGCGCTTTCACGATCGTCGAGGTCAACGGTGCCGGTGCCGAGAGCACACACATCTGGGATCGGCAAACGACCTTGCCGCAGGCCTGGTTGGCGCTGATGCGCCAGTACCGCTGGTTGTACGAGATCGGTCACGCGAACCGGGCGCGCGGATTCGAGCCGATGAGCTGGGCCCACTTCATACGCGACTACCGGCGCGAGAAGTTGTTGACGCCACAGTACCCGGCGACAGATTGACCCCCGACGAGGAAATTGAACGCCGGCTGCAAGAAAGACGTAAACCCTGGGCTATTGCGACGACTGAAGCTCATCCGAAAACCTTCTTCACTGTCCAACACCACGCCGCCGCCATGCAGACTCTTGGAAAATCCACGATGGAGCGCCTACTGGGCTTCAACCAGCAAGTGCTCGATCAAGCGCTGGTGGTGGTGGGCGGACAGGCAGTGCCGGGCGCGCCGCAGAGTGCGCCACCATTTGCCGGACCCGTCGGCGCGCACCTGCGGCATGTGGTTGAGCACTACGAAGCACTGGTCAATGGACTGACCCTGGGCGTGGTCGACTATGACGGTCGCCCGCGTGACCGCCAGCTCGAGACCAGCCCCACGTTGGCCCGGGACCGGCTGCTGGGCCTGCGCCAGGTGCTTGGCCAATGGACGCCCGACATGCTTGATCGACCCGTGCAAGTGCTCGGCCAGGGCGGCATCACCGGCGACTTCGATTTCCGCGTGACCTCCAGCGTAGGTCGTGAGCTGACCTTTCTGGCCAGCCACGCCGTGCACCACTTTGCGCTGCTGGCCGAACACCTTCATTGGCATGGGTTTCCCGTGCCGGCCCACTTCGGCAAGGCACCCGGAACAGTGGCGAACGAGATCGCCACACACCAGGCCGCTGCCCAATCTGACAACAAGGAGCTTTCATGTCTCAGTCTCTCTCTTTCGGCTTGACCCGCCGCGCTGCCATGGCCTCGGCGCTGGCTGTGGCGGGCATGCTCTTCGGAACGGCCGCCTCGGCTGCGGAACCGCCGATCAACACGCTGAAGAACAGCGTCTTCGGCGGCCGCACCGACACCGCGATCAACGGCTATGACACGGTGGCCTACTTCACGGCGGGCAAGCCCGTGAAGGGCCAGGACGCGCTGACCACGGAATGGATGGGCGCGAAATGGAAGTTCAGCACCCAGGCCCACCTCGACCTGTTCAAGGCTAACCCCGAGAAGTACGCGCCGCAATACGGCGGCTACTGCGCCTATGGCGTGACGCAGGGCAAACTGGTGAAGGTCGAACCTGATCAGTTCACGGTCCGCGACGGCAGGCTGTACCTCAACTACGACGCCGACACCCAGGCCGCGTGGCTGAAGGATCCCGCCGGCTTCATCAAAACGGCGGATGCCAAGTTTCCGGCACTGTTGAAGAAATGAACGCGCTCACGCTCACTGCCCGGAAAGGCACCATCATGAACTGGCTCAAGAATCACGGCCACTGGCTGTTGACGCTGTACGTGGCGTTCGTCTTCATCCAGTCGCTGTTCTTCAAGTTCACCGGCTCGCCCGAGACGGTGTACATCTTTCAGGGCAAGCTGGACCCCTGGGCCGCGTCGCTGGGGTTTGCCGGCGTATTCGCGCCAGGCGGCATCTTCTCGGCCAAGGTGGTGGGCAGCTTCGAGCTGATCGCTTCCGTCTTGCTGCTGACGGGTGCCGCGCTCTCGTCGCATCGCATCGTGCAAGTGTTGGGTGCCGCGTTGGGCCTGGGCGTGATCAGCGGCGCGATCTTCTTCCACCTGTTCACCCCGCTGGGCGTGGCGGTCGTCAACACCGACGGCAGCAGCGACGGCGGCGAGCTGTTCGCGCTGGCCTGCGGCGTCTGGTTGGCCTGTGCCGCTCTGCTCTGGATCCGGCGTTCGAACTGGATGCCCATGCTGGCACGGCTGACCGGTCGATAGTTTCATCGCCGAAGAGGTACCCGAAGCGAGGCCCGCTGGTAGCGCAGCGGGATCTTTGCATTCATGCAGGCGCCGGCCGCCCTGGCCCCCAGCCGTATGTCACCAGCGAATCAATGACGGCCTGTTGCGCCGCGGTCGTCGGGCGCTCGGCCTGCGTCAGCACACTGACTTGCCGGACGATGGGGACATCGGTCATGGTCACGTAGGCCAGGCCCGCCGCCCGTGCGAGTGAAATGGGCATGAAAGCCACGCCGAAGTTGGCGCGCACCAAGGCCTGTATCCAGTCCTCGCGCGACGATTGCTGAACCACTTCCAGCATGACGCTGCTATCGCGCAGCAGCCGCTCGATGTAGGTCGAAAACTCGCACATCACACGTTCGCAGTAGCGCTCGCGGTGCAGTTCGGCCATCTCGACGCTCGCGCGGCCGCTGAAGCGGTGGTCGTCGCCAATCGCCAGCACATACTCCTCGCTGTACAGCAGCGTGGCAGCAAAACGTTTGGGCATGTCATAGGGTGAGCACATGATGCCCACGTCCACGTCGCCCTCGTCGAGCGCATCGGTCAAGGCTTCGAGATTGCCTTCCCGAAAACTCAGCTCGACCTCGTTGGAGCCCTCCTGACTTTCGACAAAGCCCGGCAAGACCTGGTGGAAGTCGATGGTGCACATCACGCCGACGCGAACCACTTCCTTTTGAGCCCGCGTCATCCGGCGCGCTTCGTCGCGAGCGTGGTTAGCAGTTTCGTAGATCTGGCGGAAGTTCGGCAACATGCCCCGGCCCAGCTCGGTGAGCTGGACCGAATTCTTCGTGCGGTCGAACAAGCGCCCGCCAATGGTCTCTTCGAGCCGTTGGATGGCCTTGGTCAGTGCAGGTTGTGACACAAAGGAACGCTCAGACGCCCGCGTGAAGTTCAGCGTGTCCGCGACGGCCAGGAAATACCTGATCTGGTAAAGCTCCATACGTTGTTTGGTCGCCGACAGCGGCCAGGCCTTACAAGGATTGAACGCCGACGCCATAACCAGCACCGATCGGTCGATGAATTCTTGTGATTTTAAAAAGCAACCGACCGACCCTAGGCTTGCCGTCGTTGTCGAGCAAGCCATGAACACCCACTTACACACCCTCAAGTCCATCGTGATCGCTGGCGGCGGCTTTGCCGGCACGACGCTGGCACGTGCGCTGGAAGGCCGCGTGCCCGCGGGCTGGCAGGTCGTGCTGCTGAGCGAAGAGAGCTACACCACCTTCAATCCGATGCTCGCCGAAGTGGTCGGAGCAGCCGTATTTCCAGAGCATGTGATCGCGCCGATCCGAGAGATGGTGCCCGCGACGCGGTTCATCATGGGCCGACTCCAGCGGGTCGATGCTGCGAAACGGATTCTGGTCTGCTCGACACTGGCGGGGCCGCTCGAGATCGCCTTCGATCACCTGGTGCTGGCCTTCGGCCAACGCGCCAATCTGACGATCATCCCGGGCCTGGCCGAGCACGCGCTGCCGCTCAAGCTGGTAGGCGACGCGCTGCACATCCGCAACCGCCTGCTGCAGCGCCTGGCGCACATCGAGCTGATCGGCGACGAACCGCAACGGCGCGCACTGGGCCACTTCGTCGTCATCGGTGGGGGCTTCTCGGGTGTGGAAGTGGCTGGCGCCGTGGCGGATTTCATCCGCAGCGCCCACCGCCACTATCGCCGCGTCAAGGCCGACGAACTGCGGGTCACGCTGCTGCACGACACGGACCGCCTGCTGCCGGAACTGCCGGCGCGGCTGGGCGAGGTGGCCGCGCGCTCGCTGCGCCAGCGCGGCGTCGATGTGCGCCTGGGCGCACGCGCCGCGGCGGTGGATGCCCACGGCGTCGACCTCGTCGACGGCGCCCGTCTGGCGGCAGACACCGTCATCTGCACGATTGGTGCGCGCAGCAATCCGCTGGTCGATCAACTGGCCGTGACCACGCTGCGGGGCCGCATCGTGACTGAGCCCGACGGCCAGGTCGCCGGCCGACCCGGGCTGTGGGCACTTGGCGATTGCGCGGCCACCGTCAATGCCGCCGATGGGCAGACCAGCCCGCCGACGGCGCAATTCGCGGTGGCACAGGCCACGCAGATGGCCCCCAATCTCGTCGCCCACATTGAAGGCCGAACCACTTCCGCCTTCAACCACCGGTCAAGAGGAATGATGGCCACGACCGGGCACCACAAGGGCGTGGCGCAATTGTTGGGCGTGCCCTTGACCGGCCTGCCCGCCTGGTTGGTGTGGCGCGCCTACTACCTGATGCGCATGCCCACGTTGGGCCGAAAGGTTCGCATCTGGGTGGAATGGACCTGGAGCTTGTTCTTCCCCGTGGACATCACCCACTTGCGTTTCACCCGCACCGCCGATGTCGACGCGCTGTTCGCAGAGCAGGCGCCCGCCACCCCGATCCAACACCCGCAACCTTAGGAGCACTTCATCATGTTCATCGGAAAGACCGCCCTCGTCACCGGCTCGACCTCGGGTATCGGCCTGGGCATCGCACGCAGCCTGGCCGCGCAAGGCGCGAACGTCATCATCAACGGCTTCGGCGAAGCCGATGCCATCGACAGGCTGACGAACGAACTCGCTGAGCTCTATGACGTGCAGGTGCGCTATGACGGCGCCGACATGAGCCGGCCCGACGCAATCGAAGCGATGATGGGCAAGGCCTTGTCGGAGTTCGGTTGCATCGACTTGCTGATCAACAACGCCGGCATCCAGCATGTCGCGCCGGTCGACGAATTCCCGGTCGACAAGTGGTACGCCATCCTGGCCATCAACCTGTCGGCCGGCTTCCACACCACGCGGCTGGCGCTGCCCGCGATGAAGAAGAAGGGCTTCGGCCGCATCGTCAACATCGCCTCAGCCCATGCGCTGGTGGCCAGCCCCTACAAGTCGGCCTATGTCACGGCCAAGCACGGCGTGGCCGGCTTCACCAAGACAGTGGCACTCGAAGTCGCCGAGCTCGGCATCACCGTCAACGCGGTGTGCCCCGGCTATGTGTTGACGCCGCTGGTCGAACAGCAGATCCCGGACACCGCCAAGGCGCGTGGCATCACGCAGGACGAAGTCATCCGCAACGTGCTGCTGGCCGCGCAGCCGACCAAGAAGTTCGTGACAGTCGAACAGGTGGCCGCACTGACCTCCTTCCTGTGCACCGACGACGCGGCCTCGATCACCGGCGCCATCCTGCCCATCGAAGGCGGCTGGACCGCGCACTGAGGCTGGACGTGAGAGTCCGGGAGGACTGTCACGCCTGCCGAAGGCCAGCGCGCGATTTCACGCGCGCTGGCTGATGTTCTGCACCGCACCCCATTCCCGATCCGTTTCATCAACCCGGCCTTTGCGCCAACCTTCCAGGAGAACTCTCATGAACCAATCGACTTTCCGCCAGATCGCCATCGCTGCCTCACTCGCGGTCACCGGTCTTGCGCACGCGGGCCAGTGCCCGGCCGACAAGGTGGCCGCGAACGACCTGAAGGGTGCGGCCACCGCACCGGTCGGCGTCGTCGACACCGAACTCGCGTCGATCGACCTGGGACCGGAAAACGTCAAGCTCGACCAGCGCCACCTGCGTCTGCGCCAGATGACCATCATGCCCGGTGGCATCGTGCCGCTGCACAGCCATGAAGACCGGCCGGCGTTGATCATGGTCAACAGCGGCGAGATCTACGAGTACAGCAGCAAGTGCGCCGTGCCCATCCTGCACAAGGCCGGCGAAACCGCGCGTGAGTTCATGGGCACCAAGCACTGGTGGAAGAACACCGGCTCGGTGCCGGTCAGCCTGACCATCGGCGACATCGTCAACGACAAGAAGCCGGCGACGATGGAAAAGATGATGTAAGCCTGCGCTCGCGCCGGCGACTTTCCAGTGCCGGCGCGGGCTCACCCTATCGAGCAACAAACGCAATCTTGGAGTCGCACGATGAACACGACCACAGCTACAGCCACAGCCACAGCCACAGCCGCCGCCAGCCGGCGTCGCCGCGCGGCCCCACAGTCCGGCCTGCCTGGCGAGGTGGTGCTGGTGCTTCAGGGCGGCGGCGCCCTGGGTGCTTACCAGGTCGGCGTCTACGAAGCGCTGCATGACGCAGGCATTGAGCCCGCCTGGGTCATCGGCACATCGATCGGCGCCATCAACGCTGCGCTGATCGCCGGCAATCCTCTCGAGGACCGCATGGAACGCCTGAACGCGTTCTGGCAGCACGTGGAGCAGCCGGCCACGATGGCCGGCCCGCTGGACTGGCTCGGCATGGGCAACATGGTGGCCAACATGACGACCGTGATGCGCGGCATCCCGGCGTTCTTCGAGCCCAGCCTGGCCGCCTTGCGCGGCACGCGGGCCAACGTGGGCGTGGAATCTGCCGCTTACTACAGCACCGAGCCGTTGCGCCGCACGCTGGGCGAGCTGGTGGACTTCAAGAGCCTTCAGGACGGACCGACGCGGCTGACGGTGGGCGCAGTCAACGCCTGCAGCGGTGCCATGCGCTATTTCGACAGCCGCCGCGAGAGCCTTTGCGTGGAGCATGTGATGGCCTCGGGCGCACTGCCGCCGGCATTCCCGGCCGTGCGCATCGACGGCGAGCCCTACTGGGACGGCGGCATCTACTCCAACACGCCGATCGAGGCCGTGCTCGACGACCGTCCGCGCCGCGATGCGCTGATCTTCGCCGTCAACGTCTGGCACCAGACCGCGCCGGAGCCGGAGTCGATCTGGCAGGTCATGGGCCGCACAAAGGACATCCAGTTCGCCAGCCGGGCCGACAGCCACATCGCGCGGCAAAAGCAAATCCACCGCCTGCGCCACGTGATCCGCCAATTGACGCAGCAGCTGCCTGCCGGCAAACAGGCCGACCCTGCGGTGAAGGAACTCTCGTCGTGGGGCTGCGGCACCACGATGCATGTGGCCCATCTGCTGGCGCCGCGACTGGAAGGCGAAGACCACACCAAGGACATCGACTTCTCGCCTGCGGGCGTCAAGGCACGCCGCGAGGCCGGTTATGCCGACACCATGAGCATGGTCGAACGCTCGCCCTGGCGCGAGCCGACCGATCCCATCGAGGGCGTGGTCGAACACCACTGAACCGGTTGCCGGCACCCCACCCACCCAAACCGTCGATCAAGATCGAGAAAGAAACATGCGCCACACGACCCGCAAGCTCTTCGCCAGCGCCACGCTGGCCTTCGGGTGCCTCGGCGCCGCCCAAGCGCAAACTGCGGGGCCGGACGGCATCATCCGCGTGCGCAGCAACTACTCGGTGGACGAGACCGTTGCGCGCATCCGCGCCGACATCGCGGCCAAGGGCATCATGTTCTTCCAGGCTGTCGATCAGGCGCAGCTCGCGGCCAAAGTTGGCATCAAGCTGCGTCCGTCGACGCTGCTGGAGTTCGGCAACCCACCACTGGGTGCGCAGTTCCTGACCGCCAACCCCAATGCGGGGCTGGACTGGCCGGTGCGCCTGCTGATCACGCAGGACGAGGCGGGGACGGTCTGGGCGAGCTGGACCGATTTCGCCTGGATCGCCAAGCGCCACGGCATCACCGACCGCAAGATGCAGTTCGACACGGCCACGGGTGTGGTGCAGTCCATCACCTCGACGGTCATGACGAAGTAGCTGCTGCGCCAGATCGGCAGCCAGCTATCCCAAGGGCACAGGAGACGCGATGCCCACGCACGACGCCATCGTCATCGGCAGCGGCCAGGCCGGACCTTTCCTGGCGGTGCGCCTGGCGCAGTCCGGCATGAAGGTCGCGCTGGTCGAGCGCGAACACTACGGCGGCACCTGCGTCAACGACGGCTGCATCCCGACCAAGACGCTGGTGGCCAGCGCGCGCACGGCCCATGTGGCCCAGCGCGCGGCCGAGTACGGTGTGGTGTTGGGTGGGCCCGTCAGCGTGGACATGAAGGCGGTGTTGGCGCGCAAGGACCGCATCGTGCAGCAGTCGGTCAGCAGCCTGACGCAGTGGCTGCAAGGAACCGCCGGGCTCGATCTGGTGTGGGGACACGCCCGCTTCACCGGCCCCGATGCCATCGAGGTCGGCGGCCAGGCGTTGTCGGCGCCGAAGATCTTCATCAACGTCGGTGGGCGGCCGGTGCTGCCGGACTGGCCCGGCATCGGCAGCGTTCCGGTGCTGACCAACACCAGCATCATGAGCCTGGATGTGCTGCCGGACCACCTGATCGTCGTGGGCGGCAGCTACATCGGGTTGGAGTTCGCGCAGATGTTCCGGCGCTTCGGCGCGCAGGTCACGGTGCTCGAAGTGGCCGAGCGTTTGATCGCGCGCGAGGACCCCGAAGTCTCGGCCGAGGTGCAAGCCATCCTGGAACGCGAAGGCGTGCGCTTCGTGCTCGGTGTGCGCCATGCGCGCGTCGAGCGGCGCGGAGACTCGATTCAGGTGACGTGCGACGCCGACGGCGCGGCGCACGAGTTCAGCGCCAGCCATCTGCTGGCGGCCGTGGGCCGGCGGCCCAACACCGACGACCTGGGGCTGCAGGCCGCCGGTATCGCCACCGACAGCCGCGGCTTCATCACCGTGGATGACCAGCTGCGAACCAGCTTGGCTGGCGTCTGGGCGTTGGGCGATGCCAACGGCCGCGGCGCTTTCACGCACACGTCCTACAACGACTTCGAAATCGTCGCCGCGAACCTGCTCGATGGGGGCCAGCGCAGCGTCAATGACCGCATCCCCGCGTACGCGCTGTTCATCGATCCGCCACTCGGGCGCGTCGGCATGAGCGAGGCGCAAGTGCGCGCGACGGGTCGGCCGGCCCTGGTCGGCGTGATGCCGATGAGCCGCGTCGGCCGCGCCAAGGAGCGTGGCGAAACGCAGGGCTTCATGAAGGTGCTCGTCGACGCGCAGACCGAACGCATCCTGGGTGCTTCGCTGCTGTGCATCGAAGGCGACGAGATCGTGCACTCGCTGCTCGACGTGATGGCCGCCGACGCCTCGTACCGCGTGGTGCAGCGTGCCGTTCACATCCACCCGACCGTCAGCGAATTGATTCCCACGCTGCTGGGCCAGCTCGTCCCGCTGCCGGCGCGGGAGCCATGAAGATGCGAACCAGCGCCCATCTCGTGCCCGTCCTTCGAATCTGTGGAGTGGAGCCATGAACGAACGGATCGAACAACTTCTACGCAACAACCAGGCCTTCGTCGCTGCACAACTGGCTTTGGACCCCAGCTACTTCGAACGGCTCGCCGAAGGTCAGCATCCCGAGTTCCTGTGGATCGGCTGCTCCGACAGCCGCGTGCCGCCCGACCGCATCACCGGAACCCAGCCCGGGGACATGTTCGTGCACCGGAACATCGCGAACCTGGTGGTGCAGACCGACATGAACCTGCTCTCGGTCCTGCAGTACGCGGTGGAGGTTCTGCAGGTACAGCACGTCATCGTCTGCGGTCACTACGGCTGCGGTGGCGTGAAGGCGGCCATGGGCGACGCCGACCATGGCCTGATCGACAACTGGCTGCGCACCGTGAAGGACACGCAGGACTACTTCTGGCCGCAACTCGGCGTACTCGAAGAGGCGGCCCGCTTTCGCCGCCTGGTGGAGCTCAACGTGATCGAGCAGGTGAACAACCTGGGCAAGACCCACATCATCCAGGACGCATGGAAGGCGGGGCAGCGGCCGATGATCCACGGTTGGGTGTTTGATCTCGCCAGCGGCTTCCTGTGCCGCCACACCGGCGAGATCAACGGCAATCACGCCATCCGTGAGGTGTGCAAGTTCAACGGCGCCGGTGCGGGAGCGCCGGCATGACTGCGGCTTGGCTGGTGGCCATCCTGTGCGTGGGTGTGATGGGTTTTGCGATCCAGCGCGGCGCCACCTGCACCGTGGCGGCCGTCGACGAAGTGCTGACCAAGCGCCGCGCGCACCGCCTGATGGCGATGCTGGAAGCGTCGCTGTGGGTCGCCGGTGGCCTGGCGCTTGCGCAACTGGCCCACATCTCGGGCAGCATGCCGCCTGGCTACGCGATCAGCGTCTGGACCGTCGTTGGCGGCGCCCTGCTGGGTCTGGGCGCGTGGGTCAACAAGGCTTGCGTCTTTGGTGCCGTGGCGCGCCTCGGGTCGGGCGAGTGGGCCTATGCGGCCACACCGGTGGGCTTCTACGTCGGCTGCCTCAGCGTGATGCCGCTCTTCGCACGGCCGGTGGCGACCGCGCGCTCGGACGCCTCGCCGCTGTTCCAGGTGTCGACCCTGTTCGCAGTCATGTTCGTGGCCTTCGTATTTTGGCGGCTACGGCCCGGCCTGCTCGGGTTGCGCGGACCCGATCGCATCAACTGGTTGGGCCAGAAGATCTGGACCCCACACGGCGCCACCATCGTCATCGGCGTGAGCTTCGTCATCACACTCCTGTTGGCCGGCCGCTGGGCCTACACCGACGTGCTGGCCGATCTGGCGCGGGCCATGGAAGGCGGGTCAGTCAGCCTGCTGTTGCCGGTCCTGCTGTTGACTGCGCTGTACGTCGGTGCTTTGATCGGCGGCCTCACGGCGGGTCGCTGGCAATCCGTGCGCGTATCGGCATTGCAGGTGTTTCGATGCTTCGCTGGCGGCGTCGTGATGGGCTGGGGGAGCCTGCTGATTCCAGGTTCGAACGACGGGCTCATCTTGATCGGCATCCCGCTTCTGCGCCCTTATGCCTGGTTGGCGTTCGCAAGCATGGTCGGGGCGATCGCCGCCGCCATGCTCTTCCAAGGCTTCTTGGAGCGCCAAGCAGCCCGTGGTGCCAGAAGGGCCTGAACGGCCCCGACCCGGCGGCGGGTGGCGTATGGCCGTGGCATGGCCGACAGCACGGCGGCGGTTTTGGGCATGGTCAGTGTCGCGCAGGTCATCGGCTTTGGGCACCAACGAGAACGGTCTGCCCTCCCGACGCATGCTCAGCCCTGCAAAGGCCATGCAAAAGCGAGCGGTTTGAATGCCGACCTCGTGACCTGACTCGTCATGGGTACGCTCGATCACATGCACGGCAATGGGCTCGCCGACAGAAGGGTGCATCCGCAGCGGCCCACGGGCCCGGCGGCACGGCTCTGAACCCGACCACCGCCTCTCATGGAATCTTCATGAAAGCCAGGCCTGTCGGCCACTGCTCGTACCCGTCTTCACCGTCGTCATCGCCATCGTCGGATTTGCGTCTACCACCGCAGCCATGCGCGAGGTGCGCGGTGTCTGCCGCTTGTGTGCCAAGAGCTATGGCGTGCTTGATGCCGTGCAGGCGGCCGAGCTGCCCATGCTCGAGGATGACCGTGGGCATGCGAGCTTGCGCGCGCTGCTGCTCGGGGGTCGCCAGATCATCACGTTCTGACGACCCTCAAGCCGGTTCGCGCACCAGCCGGATGTCGACCTCGCGGTCCACGTATGCCCACTCGGGAGTTTTGCGCAAGGCCTCGAGCAGTTCGTCGAACGCCGGCTCGTGCTCGGGCGCGTAGTCGAACCAGGTCAGGAAGTCGAAGGGCTCTGCCGGGCCGAGATCGCGACAGTGATGCAGTCGCCTGGCCACCGCAGGCAGATAACGCATGCCGATGGCGATGTGGTGCGACTTCGCCTCGAAGACGGCGCGCCGCTCGTCCTGCGTCAGCGCCCACCAGGCGGGCAACTTTCGGATCGGAATCAGCGCCGCGCGCGAGGCTTGGGCGCGCCCCAGGCCGGCCTGCGCGCCCACCAGGGCCACCTTTTCGTGCCGCTCCACATAGCGATCGTTGCTGGTGATGCCTGCCAGCGCCCAGGCGGCGCCTGCGGGCGGCAGCACGGCGGCGCCTTCTACCACCTGCAGGCAAGTCGCAGGCGGCAGCGCGTCGCCCATCAAGGTGCGTGCTGACCGCACGGCCCAGGGGCCCTGGTCGGCGCCGACGAAGGTGAACAAGCGCTGTGGGCTGGATCGCGCGGCCGAGCTCATTGGATGGCCTCGGCTTTCATCGGTTCTGTTTTGCGGCCGGCAAGTCGGTCGGCGGGTTCACCCGCACCGCCCGCATCGCCTTGCGGACAAAGCGGATATGCTCATCGACGTTGCGGCAGGCCTGGCAGCTCATCAGGTGGAGCCGCACGCGGGCCTGGGTCGCCAACGACGGCGCCTGGTCTTGCGACTGGCTGAGCAGTTTTGCCAAGGCTCGACAGTCGAGCATGAATTTCATGTTGGGAATCAGGCGAACGAGTACCGACCTTCATAGTCGGCCTGCACGACCTTAAATTACCACTCATTGGGCGCCCGTGTCCAGACGGCCATGGGGATCGTGCACCGGCTCAGGAGGTTGCGGATGGCGGCCGCCACGAAGCCGACTGACCCGTTCGAGCATCCGCAAGGGTGCGGTCGAGCGCAGCCCGCCGACTCCCGACATACACATGAAGTAACCTTGCCCCATGAGCATCGAAGCCGAACTCGCCCAATTGCACCAGCCGCTGCTGCGCTTTGCCATGTTGCAACTGCGCAACGAGAGTATCGCCGAGGACGTGGTCTCGGAGACCTTCCTGGCCATCCTGGAGAAGCCGGACAGCTTCGAGGGCCGCAGTTCGCTGCGCACCTATGCCACAAGCATCCTCAAGTTCAAGATCATCGACGTGATCCGCAAGCGCGGACGCGAGGTGCACATTGAGGCGCTCGACGAGCAGAGCATGGACGACGCCATGGACGCACTCTTCGCCCAGGACGGCCACTGGCAGGACCCACCGCCGGCCTGGCAGCAGCCCGAAAAGTCGCTCGAACAGCGTCAGTTCTTCGAGGCCTTGCAGACCTGCGTCGATCGACTGCCTGCCAAGGTCGGCCGGGTGTTCATGATGCGCGAGTGGCTGGACAAGGAAGTCGAGGACATCTGCGCCGAACTGGGCATCACCGCCGGCAACTGCGGCGTGATGCTCTACCGCGCCCGCATGCGGCTGCGCGATTGCCTGGACCGCAACTGGTTT
>JANNMQ010000104.1:0-2942 GCA_031398045.1 Rubrivivax sp. | reverse complement strand
CAAGCCGGTGCCGACTTCCTGAAAACCAGCACCGGCAAAACCCCGCGCAGCGCCACACCCGAGGCCGCCACGCTGCTGCTGCAGGCGATTGCACAAAACCCCGGTGCGGCCGGCCGCGTGGGCTTCAAACCGTCGGGCGGCATTCGCACCGTGGCCGACGCCGCGCTGTACATGGGCCTGACGGCGCAGCACCTGGGTGCCGAAGCGGTGCACCCGGCGCGTTTCCGCATCGGCGCCAGCAGCTTGCTCGATGACATCGAAGCGGTGCTGTCCGGCGCCGTGCGGCCGACCAGCGGCGCCACCTACTGAAGGAAAGCGTTTCCGATCATGAAACCGACGTTTGTATTGACCCGCCGGCCGCTGTCGGCCACCAAGCCCGCCACCCCGCTGCTGCGGGCCGTGTGTTTGGCCGCACTGACGGCCACCCTGACGGCCGCGCTGCTGGCCGGCTGCGCCAGCATCGCGCCACCGCCCCCAGCGCGTGCGCCGCTGAAGCTGACCATCCTGCACACCAACGACCACCACGGGCGCTTCTGGACCAATGCCGACGGCGAGTACGGCATGGCCGCCCGCAAGACCCTCATCGACCGCGTTCGCACTGAAGTGAAGGCGGCAGGTGGCCACGTGCTGTTGTTGGACGGTGGCGACGTCAACACCGGCGTGCCCGAGTCCGACCTGCAAGACGCCGAGCCCGACTTCAAGGGCATGAACCTGCTGGGCTACGACGCCATGGCGGTGGGCAACCATGAATTCGACCGCCCGCCCGCCGTGCTGGCGCTGCAGCGGCGCTGGGCCAACTTCCCCCTGCTGTCGGCCAACATCTACAAGGACGGGCAGCGCCTGTTCCCGTCGCACACCGTCTTTGAACGTGGCGGCTACCGCATCGCGGTGATGGGCCTGACCACCGACGACACCGCCAAGATGGTGCTGCCGGCCCACATCCAGGGCATCGAATTTCGCAAGCCCGCTGCCGAGGCCGCGCAACTGGTGCCCCAGCTGCGCGCGCAGGCCGACATGGTCATCGCAGCCACCCACATGGGTCACTACAACGATGGCAAAAGCGGCGTCAACGCGCCGGGTGACGTGGAGATGGCGCGCGCCGTGCCGGGCCTGGATTTGATCGTCGGTGGTCACAGCCAGAACCCGGTGTGCATGCTGATGCTCAACGTGCGCAACGACGCCTACAAGCCCGGCCAGCCCTGCGCGCCTGACCGTCAAAACGGCGCCTGGATCGTGCAGGCGCACGAATGGGGCAAGTACGTGGGGCGTGCCGACTTCGAGCTCCACGCGGGCAAGGTGCAGCTGCTGAAGTACCAGTTGCTGCCGGTCAACCTGTGGCTGCGCGGCCCGGGCAACGAAAAGACAGGGGCCGCTGAAAGGGTGCCGGAAGACCCGCAGGTGCGCGCTTTCTTGCAACCTTTCCAGGATAAAGGGCAGGCCGGCTTGACGTTGGCGGTAGGGCGCATCGACGAGGTGCTGGACGGCGACCGCAACCGCGTGCGCAGGCAGCCCACCAACCTGGGCACGATGGTGGCGCGCGCGATGATGGAGCGCACCGGCGCCGACCTGGGCTTGATGAATTCGGGCGGCATACGCGACTCGCTGCCGGCTGGCGTCATCACCTACCGCGACGTGCTCAAGGTGCAGCCCTTTGGCAACACCGTCAGCGTGGTCACACTCAGCGGCACCGAGCTGTTGGAGTACCTGCGCTTTGCCGCCCGCATGACCGCTGGTGCAGGGGCCTTCCCGCAGACCGCGGGTGTGCGACTGCGCATCAGCGGTGGTGTGCTGGAAAGCGCGCAGATTGGCGGCCGTGACATCGACCCGGCAGGGCGCTACCGCCTGGCCATCAACAACTTCACCGCCAGCGGCGGCGACGGCTACCCGCCTCTGGACAAACACCCGGGTTACATCAACAGCGGCTTTGTCGACGCCGAGGTGCTGCGCGCCTACCTGGCGGCACGCAGCCCGCTCAGGGCCGCCGATTTCGCGCCGGGTGACGAGGTGGTGCGCCAGTGAACATCGGCCGCACCGGCCCGGCGAGACAGTTCCTACTGCGCCAGGGCCGGGTCGGGCTCGTCTGTGCCGTAACCCTGCTCGGCTCGGCGCAGGCGCAGCAGCCGGCCGCGCCGGTGCCCGTCAGCGTGGCCGCCTTCAACATGGCGTGGGCCGGCACGCTGGATGACTTCAAGAAACACGTGGAAGTGTGCAGCGCGCCGCAGGTGAACTGGTGCGACACCCGAGCCCGCTGGGTGCCGGGTACCACCCAGGCTGCGCCCGAAGAAACGGCGCGCGCCCAGGCCTGCCAGGCCGCGACCATCCAGGCCGCAGGCGGGCGCGACGCATCGTTGCTGGTGGCCCCTTGCAATGCCTACCGCGACAGCCAGCCGCGCGCGCCTGGCGCACCAGCGGTGGATGTGGCGGCGATGCGCAAACCCGAGGCCTACCTGGACAAGCTGGCCGGCCTGCGTGCCACGGTTGAGGCCCTGGTGGAGCGCGAACGCGTGCGCGTGATCGCGTTTCAGGAGGTCAAGTCCAGCGATGCGGTGCGCGCGGTGCTGGGCCCTTACGCCGACCGCTTCGACGTCTGTGCGGCGCAGCACAACGCGTTTCAGTCGCTGGCTTTCGCCTGGGACAAAACGCTGTCCAGCACCCCAGGCGTGTGCACCACGCACACAGCGCTGTCGGTGCTGGACCCGCCCGCCGACCCGGCCGCGTTCCGCCGCGTGCGCCCAGGCTTGGCCCTGCAGCTGACCGTGAATGGCGCGCCGGTGACCTTCATGAACGTGCACCTGAAAGCGGGCTGCGCCAGCGCCACCGACCGCAACCCGCGCTTCCCCGCCCGTCTGCTGACCGACGCGGTGGAGCCGTGTGAAGTGTTCAACCGCCAGGTGCCCATCCTGGAAGACTGGATCGAGGCCGTCGCGGCCCGCTCGCCCCGC
>JANNMQ010000929.1:0-2579 GCA_031398045.1 Rubrivivax sp. | reverse complement strand
CTACGGCAACCTCGAAGACGCCGTGCTGCGGCTGCTGGCTTCGAGCAAGCCGATACCGCTGGACAAGCTGGGGCTGACGGCGCCCAACCTGCAGCGCCTGAAGGCGGCGGCCAACCGGCCCTACGGCATGCTGCTGTGCGTCGGCCCCACGGGGTCGGGCAAGACGACCACGCTTCATTCGGTGCTGAGCCTGATCAACACCCCCGAGCGCAAGATCTGGACCGCCGAAGACCCGGTGGAAATCACCCAGGCCGGGTTGCGCCAGGTGCAGGTGAACCCGCGCATTGACTGGACTTTCGCCAAGGCGCTGCGGGCCTTTTTGCGCGCCGACCCCGACGTCATCATGGTGGGCGAAATCCGCGACGAAGAAACGGCGCAGGTGTCGGTGGAAGCATCACTCACCGGCCATCTGGTGCTGAGCACGCTGCACACCAACAGCGCACCAGAAACCGTGACACGGCTGTTGGACATGGGCATGGACCCATTTAACTTTGCCGACGCGCTGTTGGCCATCCTGGCGCAGCGCCTGGTGCGCAAGCTGTGCATGCACTGCCGCGTGGCGCACACCGCCAGCGCTGAAGAAGAAGAAGAATTGCTGCAGGACTACATGTACATGTTGCGAGGCGTGGACAAGGCGCCCGAAGCCAACGACGTGCTGGCCGACTGGCGCCGCCGCTTTGGCAGCCCCGACGAAAACAGCCGTGGCCGCATCACGCTGTACCGCCCCGTGGGCTGCGAGCAGTGCACCAAAACCGGCTACCGCGGCCGCGCCGGCATCCACGAATTGATGACCGTGTCGCGTGGCATGCGGCACCTGATACAGACCGGTCAGCGCGCCGATGATCTGCTGCGCCTGGCGCTGGCCGAAGGCATGCGCACACTGCGCCAAGACGGCATCGAAAAGGTGCTGGCCGGTGTCACCACCATCGAGGAAGTGCGCGCCAGTTCCTGAGGCTCCCAGCCCCCGCCCTGTTGCTGCCCGCGGGCAAGGGCAGACAGCGTGCTACAACTTCGTGCATGCACGCACAGCACGCACGGCACGCAGTGCCCGCACGCGCCGCACTGCCCACACCCGAAGCCCTGCGCCAGCTGCTGCAAGCGCTGTCGCACGGCTTGTTGGAACGCGAAACTGCGGTGCACCTGGCGCTGTTGACGGCGCTGGCCGGCGAACATCTGCTGCTCATAGGCCCGCCAGGCACCGCCAAAAGCGCCCTGGCGCGGCGGCTGCATACGGCCTTTGCAGGTGCACGCTGGTTCGAACGCCTGCTGACGCGCTTTTCAACACCCGAAGAACTGTTTGGCCCGCTGTCGCTGAAAGCCCTGGAAGACGACCGTTACGAAAGGCTGGTGGACGGCTTTTTGCCCACTGCCGGTATCGCGTTTCTGGACGAGGTGTTCAAAGCCAACTCGGCCATCCTGAACGCTCTGTTGACGCTGCTCAACGAGCGCGAATTTGACAACGGCACGGCGCGCTTGCGCACGCCGCTGGTGGCCGTGATAGGCGCCAGCAATGAAGTGCCCAGCGACGAAGCCCTGCAAGCCTTCTACGACCGCTTTCTGGTGCGTGTGCCGGTGGCACCGGTGGGCGATGACGCCTTCACGGCGCTGTTGATGCTGGATGAATCCAGAGCTGCACCGGTGCCACAAAGTCTGACCCCCAACGAATGCCAGGCGCTGGCTGCGGCCGCCGCGGCGCTGCCGCTGGGTGCCGCTTTTGTCGAAGCCTGCAGCGCCTTGCGGGCTTGGCTGGCCGCACGCCAGTCGGTTTTGTCTGACCGCCGCTGGCGCCAGTTTGTAGGCTTGGCGCGCACCGCAGCGGCCAGCGAAGGACGCACCGAAGTGGATGAGTTGGACCTCTGGCTGGCACCCTTCGTCGCCAGCGCCAAGCCTGAAGAGGTGCCGCCGCTGCAAGCCTGGTTTATCAGCGACGTGGCGCAGGCTGCTCCCGCCGCTGCACCGTGGCTGCAGCGGGCCGTACAGGCTTTTGAGCAGCAGTTGGACATTGAACAGCAACTGCAGGACAGCGGTGGTGGCCCCGACGACAGCGCCGGCAAGCTGGCATTGGCACGCGCCATCGGCAGGGCCGACGACCGGGGCCTGGATGCCGGCCTGGGCGACGGCCTGGGCAACGACATCACCCACCGGGGCATGGCGCGCTTGAGTTCGGCCGGTCTGCAAGCCCACTTGCGCCACCGCTGGGGCCGCTGCCACATCGATGCCCGCGTGGCCCAGGTGCGCGAAATTGAAGAACGGCTCGCCTGCACGCAGCAGCAGTTGCACACCGCCCGCATGCACTTGCAGCACCGCCTGCACAACCGGCTGTGGATGCCGCCGAGCTTGCGCGCCGCGCTGCTGAGCGGCCCCGCCCAAACTGCTGCGCTGCTGCAAGATGGGCTGCAGCGGCTGGCCGCGGCGCGCCAGGGGTTTGCGGCACTGCACTGCGACGACACCGCAGACGACCACACACCGGCACCGGTGGCCTGGGCGGCTTGATGCACAGCCTGGTGCAGAAACGGGAGGCCGTGATGACCCCGGACCTGGACCATCCCTACGACCAACTGCAGGCGCTGCCGCGTGCG
>JANNMQ010000885.1:0-1759 GCA_031398045.1 Rubrivivax sp. | reverse complement strand
TGCCGGCGACCGGGCTGCCGTTGCACCCACGCGCGAAGCGCAGTGCCTGCGCCAGGCGCTGGCCGACGGGCCCTACACCGGTGCCGTCACCTGGCTGGACATCGGCATGACCGGCACGCTGGCCGACCTGGCGCAGTCGCGCGCCGATCTGGCCCTGATCGCGCTGCCGGCCGAACAGGTTGCGGCGGCGATGGAAATCGTCGGTCGCATTCGGTGCCGCGCGGCGCTGGTGCTGTGCAGCGGCCTGCCACCGGCCCTGTGCACGGAACTGCAGCAAACCGCCAAACGGTATGGCGTGCACCTGCTGGGGCCTAACACTTTAGGTCTGCAGCGCCCGGCGCTGGGCCTGAACGCCAGCAGCCTGGGCCCGCTGGCGGCCAAAGGCGCGCTGGCACTGGTGTCACAAAGCGGCGCGCTGACTTCAGCCATGCTCGACTGGGCCAGCATGCACAGCGTCGGCTTTTCGGCCGTCGTCAGCCTGGGGCCCAACACCGCCGTCGACCTGCCGCAGGTGCTGGACTTTCTGGCCGGTGACGCCGCCACGCAAAGCATCCTGGTCTACATGGAAGGCATTCGCAACCCGCGCCGATTCATGAGCGCGCTGCGCGCCGCCGCCATCGCCAAGCCGGTGGTGGTAATGAAGGCCGGCCGGCAGGCCGCGGGCTCGAAGGTCGCGCTCACCCATTCGGCCGCCATCGTGGGTGCCGACGACGTGTTTGACGCCGCCTTGCGCCGTGCTGGCGTGGTGCGTGTGCGCCAGTTCACGCAGCTGTTCTCGGCCGCGCAGTGCCTGGCCTCGCGATTTCGGCCGGTGGGCCAGAACCTGGCCATCATCAGCAACGGTGGTGGCCCTGCGGTGCTGGCTGCCGACTGGGCCGACATGCTGGGCCTGAAGGTGGTGCAGGTGGAAGACCTGGGCGAAAACGCCACCGGCCCCCAGTACGTGGAACATTTGCAGGTGGCTCTGAAAGCCCAGGGCATCGACGGCGTGGTGCTGATCCATGCACCCAAGGCCGGCATGGACACACTGGCACTGACGCAATCAATCGCTGATGCCTACACACCGTCGGGCAAGCCGGTGCTGGGCTGCTGGATGGGCGAACCCACTGCACAAGCCTCGCGTGCGCTGATGGCGTCGCGTGGCATGCCGGTGTTTCGCACACCCGAAGCCGCGGTGGATGCTCTCTTCAGCATCACCAGTTTCGACCGCAACCAGCAGTTGCTGCAGCAAATACCGCCGCCGCTGTCGCACGGCCCTGCACCCGACACCGAAGGCGCGCGGCTGCTCATCGAAAACGTGCTGGCTGAACGACGCAAGGTGCTGACCGAGCTGGAAAGCAAGTCGTTGCTGGCGGCCTTTCATATACCGGTGACGCGCACCATGCTGGCCCGCAACGCCAACGAAGCGATGCTGATCGCCAGCCAGTTGGGTTATCCGGTGGCACTGAAGATCGACTCGCCCGACATCGCCCACAAGAGTGACGTGCATGGCGTGGTGCTGAACGTGCACAACGCGGCCCAGGTGCGCGACCGCTACACCGAACTGCTGCAGGCCGTGACCCGCGCGCTGCCCAGTGCGCACATCAACGGCGTGACGGTGCAACCGATGGCGCGCCCGGTGCATGGGCGTGAGGTCTATGTGGGCCTGACCACCGACGAAGCCTTTGGCCCCGTCATCACCTTTGGCGCCGGCGGCACCATGATCGAGCTGATCAACGACCGCGCGATGGAACTGCCGCCGTTGAACCAGTTTCTGGCA
>JANNMQ010000758.1:0-3505 GCA_031398045.1 Rubrivivax sp. | reverse complement strand
CCGCCGCGGGCGCGCTGGCGCGCCTTGCTGATCAGCATCTCACTGGCCTCGCGCGGCGGCAGCGCGTGCAGGATGGCGCCCATTTCCTTGGGCGTGAAGTAATGCCACAGACCATCGCTGCAGGCCAGCAGGCTGTCGCCCAGTTCCAGTGCGTCGATGTGCCACAGGCTCACCGGTGGGTCGGCGTGTGTGCCCAGGCAGCCCGTCAGCAAGTTGGACTGCGGGTGGTTTTGCGCCGTCTCTTCGCTGAGCTTGCCTTCGTCAATCAGGCGCTGCACAAATGAATGGTCGATGGTGCGCCGCACCAGTTCAGCGCCGCGAAAGTGATACACCCGCGAGTCCCCGGCGTGCACCACATCACATTGCAGATTGGGGCTGACCATAAAAGCAGCCACTGTGCTGTGCGGCTCTTCTTCAGAAGTGATGGCCGTGAGCTTGATCATCAGGTGCGACTCCTGCACCAGCTGGCGCAGCAATTCACCACCGTCGTCTTCATGGGGCACAAACCGTTCGAAGATCTGGCGGCCTGTCAGCAGCACCTGGTCGGCTGCTTTGCGGCCCCCGCTTTTGCCGCCCATGCCGTCAGCCACCAGGCCCAGTACACAACCTGGGGTTCGGTGGTGAGCAATGATGTCGACTTGGTCTTGTTGGTAGGCACGGTCACCGCGATGAAGGCCGGTGGCGCCGCTGAACCGAAACGTCTGGGTTGGGGCGGGCATAGGACTGGAAATATAAACTCCGCTCTTCACCACCATCCGTGCAGCAGTGGACGAGAACCTGCATTCCCCGCAGCGCCAGCTGATTGAATTGCGCATGGAGCATGCCGACCTCAACGGCATGATCGACTGCGTGGCCCCAGAAGCACCTGCAGATGACCTGGCTTTGCGTCGCCTGAAAAAGCGACGTTTGGCCCTGCGTGACCAGATTGCGCGCTTGGAGAACCAACTTGAACCACCTGAACCGGCTTGACACAACCGTGGCCTGCCGGTGACCGAGCTCAGCAACGCCGTTGCCCGCACCTTTGCGGTAGACGGGGCGCTGGCCGCCAGCGAACCTGGTTTCATGCCGCGTGCTGCCCAGGACCAGATGGCGGCCCGCATCACGCAAGCGCTGGAACAGCGCGAAAGCCTGGTGGTGGAAGCCGGCACTGGGGTGGGCAAGACCTTCGCTTACCTGGTGCCCTTGTTGCTGGCCGGGCGGCGGGCGCTGGTGAGCACGGCCACCAAAAGTTTGCAGGACCAGCTGTTTCTGCGCGACTTGCCCCGCCTGCGTGATGCGCTGGGTGTGCCAGCGCGGCTGGCACTGCTGAAAGGGCGGGCCAGCTATTTGTGCCGGTGGCGCCTGCAGCAGGCGGAGATGGGCGCGCTGCCGTCATCGCTGCCCGATCGTTTTGCAGTGCGTGCCTTGCAGCGGGTTGTCTTGTGGGCGCAATCCACGCAGACGGGCGATATGGCCGAACTGGACGGCCTGGATGAACGTTCACCCGTGATCCCGCTTGTCACGTCCACCCGCGACAACTGCCTGGGCACCGAGTGCCCGGAGCACCGCAACTGCCATGTCATGCACGCCCGGCGCGACGCCATGGCGGCCGATCTGGTGGTGGTCAACCACCACCTGTTTTTTGCCGATATGGCGCTGCGCGACAGCGGGGTGGCTGAACTGCTGCCGACCGTGGACGCGGCCGTGTTTGACGAAGCCCACCAGCTGGTGGAAGCCGGCGTGCAGTTTCTGGGCACGCAGCTGGCCACCGGACAAGCGGTGGAAGTGGCGCGCGACATGCTGGCCATGGGTTTGCAGCATGCCCGCGGGCTGCAGGCCTGGGCTGATTTGCAGACCGGGCTGGACCGCGCCGCCAAAGACCTGCGCCTGGCCTGTGCAGGCCCCGTGCGTGAGGTGCGGGGCATCGTCAAACGGCGTTGGGACGAATGTGCAGATGAGGTAGCGGCCGCTCTTTCGGCCTTGCAGGGAGCTGCACTGGCTGCAGCGCAGGCGTTGGCGGTGGTGATGGACGCGGCACCCGACTTTGCCAAGCTGGAACAGCGTGCGCGCAGCCTGGCGGCGCTGGCGGCGCTGTTTGCGCAGCCGCCTGAGGCCGGCCGCGTGCGCTGGGTGGACCTGTCGCCGCAGCAGGCGCGGATGGTGGAGTCGCCGCTGGACATCCGCGACATGCTCAGTGAGCAGCGTCAGCTGGCGCCCAAAGCCTGGATCTTCACCTCGGCCACGCTGGGCGATGATGAACAGCTGAGCTGGTTCACCGCTGCCACGGGCCTGGAAGACGCGGCCAAGCTGCGCGTGGGCAGCCCTTTTGACTATGCCCAGCATGCGCGCGTGTGGGTGCCGCAGCAGATGCCGCTGCCCAACGCGGCCGGCCACACCGCTGCGGTGGGCGCTCTGGCCGCACGCTGTGCCCTGGCGCTGGACGGGCGCACGTTTGTGCTGACCACCACGTTGCGCGCTTTACCCCAGGTGGCCGACAGCCTGGCCGCGCAGCTGCAAGATTTGGGCTTGGCGCCTGAGGCACTGACGGTGCTGGTGCAGGGGTCAGCACCGCGCCGCGCTTTGCTGCAGCGTTTTGGCGATGGCCGCGGTTGTGTGCTGGTAGGGTCACAGAGTTTTTGGGAGGGCATCGACATGCCGGGCGACGCGCTGCAGTGTGTGCTGATCGACAAGCTGCCCTTCCCGCCGCCCAACGACCCCTTGGTCGAGGCGCGGGTGCTGCAACTTCGCGAGCAAGGTCGAAACCCATTTGAAGACTACTTCGTGGCCGAAGCGGCGGTTTCTCTGAAGCAAGGCGCGGGGCGCTTGATCAGAACAGAAACTGACCGTGGCCTGCTGGTTCTGTGTGACCCCCGCCTGCGCCAGATGCGCTACGGCAAGCGCTTGCTGGCTGCGTTGCCGCCGATGGGGCAGTTGCACACCGAAGGGCAGGCGATGGACTGGCTGGCCGAGCTGGCACATTGCCACCCATGATCTGCTGCGCAGGCAGGCCCCGCCGCGGAGTTGCTTCAGATGGGTTGGATGCTGGCGTTCAGCAGCTGCACCCGCCCGCTGTTTTCACCAGAAACGCCACCAAGACTTGCTGCCCCCTGCCACGGTGCCACCCAGGTATCTGCTGTTCGGGAAGTTCAGCCTCAACACCTTTTCCGCACCTGCGCGCAGCTCGGGCAGGCTGAGCTTTTCATAGCTTTGCATCATGATGTACAGCGCATCTTCCAGCACCGGTGCACGCTGAAAGTCGGTCACTGCCTGCTGCGCGCGTGCTGCCGCCGCCACGTAAGCGCCGCGCCTGAAGTAGTACCCCGCCACATGCACTTCGTAGGCAGCCAGCGAGTTGACGATGTGGTTCATGCGCAGCCGCGCATCCGGGGCGTACTTCGAATTCGGAAACTGGTCGAGCAGCTGTTTGAAGGCCTGGAAGGAATCGCGTGACGCACGCTGGTCGCGTTCCGAAAGGTCTTGGCCGGCGATGGAGCCCAGCAGACCCAGGCTGTCATTGAAGTTGATC